>JAFUEG010000365.1 GCA_017464045.1 Lachnospiraceae bacterium | reverse complement strand
ACCCTGATTCTTTCATCACCATGGACATAATCATATACATACTGATAATTTTCCATATGAATATTTTCAGCACGATAATCACACCATTCCTTTGTTCCATAACAAAATGTTTTAACCCCGGTACTGTCCTTTATCTCCTCAAGCATTGGGTCATCACCGTTTAAGAAAAGTGCACCCTCCTTATTCATATGACTTGTTATTGAAAGTTTTTCTTTTCTTATATTTTCTTTAGTCTTTAAAAACTCAATATGAGCAACACCTATCTTTGATATAACACATATATCCGGCTTAACCATGGCTGATAGGATTTCCATCTGACCTTCCTCACTCATACCGAGTTCAAGCACAGCTACATCTGCATCCTCTGTAATCCTCGTAAGCGTTATCGGTGTACCTATCTGTGAATTCTGATTGCCGGAGGTTTTATAAACATTTACAACACCCGATAATGCTGTAGCAATCATCTCTCTTGTTGTAGTCTTGCCAACGCTTCCCGTAACACCTATTACCGGAATATCAAATTTATCTCTTATATATGCTCCGATATCCTGAAGTGCTTTTATAGTATTATCAACCCTGATATACGGCTTATCACAGTCAGCTTCATCATGCTCTGATGTGAGCGTTGCAACACATTTTTCGAGTGCACGTTCAATGTATATATGACCATCAGTCCGCTCACCAATTATTGGTATAAACAAATCGCCTTCCATGGTTATACGCGAATCTATGCATACATCCTTTACAACAACATTTTCATCTCCGCAAAGCAGCCTTCCTCCGGTTACCTCTACTATTTCCTTTACAGTAATATTCATAATTTACTCTCCCATTTTATATCCATTGCCTCCACCTTACAAACGGCAGAACTGCAAATCTACTCATATACTATACTACTCGCAAGTTTGTCAGCAGTTACATCATCTATAAGATTTCTTACAATTGCAAGAGCAAATTCAATAGCTGTTCCAACTCCTCTGCTGGTTATAAAATTATCGTCAATAACCACTGCATCGGTAAGTGCCTCGAGAGCATTAAGTTCACTCTCCATGCCCGGATAACATGTTGCATGTCTGTCCTTTAAAAGTCCCATGCTTCCATATACTGTCGGTGCCGCACAAATTGCACATAAGAGTTTGCCCTGCTCATTATATTCATTTATAAGATTTCTTAATCCATCATGAGCTTTAAGATTAAGAGTTCCCGGCATACCGCCCGGAAGAATTATCGCATCAGCATCTGCTACCACATTAAATGTCTTATCCATCTCCACCTTGATTCCATGAGAGCCCTTTACCATTTTCTCACCGGTTACGGAAACCATAAAGGTTTCAATGCCTGCTCTTCTTAAAATATCAACCACAGTTAATGCCTCAACCTCTTCAAAGCCCTCTGCAAAAAATATATTTGCTTTCTTCATAATAAACTCCCTTCCTGTTAAATCCATATATCCTTCATATTACAACTAAATAATCTCTCAAATATAATCTTAAAACAACCCACTATTTAAAATCACATAAAAATAGTATATAATATATCCGATAATTCTTCAAGATAAACAAATTAAAAGTATTATTACGAAGCATGGGACAGGCACCTTGACACACTTTTAGGTGCTAAGCAAATCGTGAGCGCCAGCGAGATTTGCGTGTACCTATAAAGTGTGTCAAGGTGCCTGCCTTCATATCACTTTTAGGTGCTAAGCAAATCGTGAGCGCCAGCGAGATTTGCGTGTACCTAATAGTGGGGGCAAGGTGCCTGTACACATGTCACAAAAATCCGGAGGTTTTAAAAGTGGAGATAGAGAAAAAATTTCTTGTAAAAAACATGCCAGAAAAAATTGAAAGTTATAAAAGCTATACCATAGAACAGGCATATCTTTCCGATTCACCCGTAGTTCGTATAAGAAAAAAAACAAGCACCGATAGAAAAGAATTCTTTCTTACTGTAAAATCTTCCGGCATGTTTGCACGTGAGGAAGTTGAATCAGCTATAACTGAATCGACCTACTATAATTTCCTTAAGGAGGCAAAGGGAAATATCATAACCAAACAAAGATATATCCTGCCACTTCCTGATGGTCTAAAAGCTGAACTGGATATATTTAGCGGAGTATTTGAAGGTGTTATACTAGTTGAGGTAGAATTTCCCGATGAAACCTGTGCAAAAAAATTTACCCCACCGCCTTTCTTTGGTGATGAGGTAACATTTGACAATCATTTTCATAACAGCAATATGAGTAAAATGTCAGCTAACGAAATATCAAATCTGGTTCATTTTGTTAATGCTAAAAGTTCCGACTGAAATCATATTTATGGATATGGCAATACATATTCCACTTACGATAGCTGTAGGTAAAAATCCAAGCGCCGCATTAAAATTCGAAATAATTATACCAAGTGTCTGTCCATAGAAACATATTTTAAATACATCCTTTTTTGAAAGTCCCAATCCCATATTATTATTTATGGAATTTATAAATAATCCGAATAAAAGTGCAAGCAGCGCATATTTAAGAAAATATCCTACACATGAAACAATAAAGCTGATAACAATATAAGTGTATATAAACGGAATCAGTTGTTTTAAAGAATTATTATCAAAGCCATCCATCAAAATGTTATCAAGATAAACTTCCTGATATCTCGTTACAGAATTTCCCGAGTTTACGGCCACTGTAACATACTCACTTCCAAACGCTATATATCCGCCTTTTCTATTTAGTTTTTCATCCGGTATCTTTGCATCCTCTGTATCAATCACTACCTTATATAAGCCAAGTGACATTTCAAACTTTTTTTCAATACTAAGCTTACCATCCTTGAACTCAAGCGGTGATATTTTCTTTGTAAATAAATTTTCAAATCCACCAAAACCTGTTATCATTGCTGTAGTCGGTATAGCAAATCTTACTATTCCGATAGCAAGCATAAGTACAACTATAAAAAGTGCAAATCTGCTTTTCTTCAATTCTAGCATTTCTTTATATTTAGATGGTTTAAACATAGCATAAACTATCTGCTCTGAAAATGTCATTTTATCCTCCTATAAATCTATAAGCATCTGCTATCTATACATTAAATAATATAATCAACTTTACTCTTCCTTAATTACAAAACCTTCTTTGGGAATCTTAACTGTAACCACAGTTCCTTTATCAGCCTTATTTCTAACCTCTACACTTGCACGGCACATAGTCTTAAGTATCTTTTTTATCTCCTTAAATGATATGGCTCCAACAAATTTTTTTTCAGGACCTATACCCTTGCCATTATCAACTATCTGTATAGCAAAACAATCCAGTCTTTCGTAAATTCTGATAACAATACGAGGTGTTCCTGTTGACTTTAAAGCTCCATTCCTAACGGAATTTTCCACAATCGGTTCTATACTTGCAAAAGGTATCATAAAATTATCAACCTTATCCTCAAGTTCCACAATAAGTCCTTCATTTATTCTTTGTTCAATACCAAGATATGCCTTTATATATTCCAGTTCATCCTTAAATGGAACAAGTTTGCTCTCTGTCATAGTATTTATATTGTTTTTGAGATAAACTGATGTATTATAAATAAGCCTGCTGTTTTCTTTATCATTTTTTAGTGTTCTTATTGCTTCATTGAGTGAACGAAAAACCAGATTTGTATTTATATCCTTAACTATCTGCTCCTTCTTTTCGGAAAGGCTGTTTAATGCCTCATCCTTTTTCGAATTAACCTCCTTAACAATTTCCTTTTGTACATTCACAACCATTAGTACGAGGAAAATGTATATACCCGTCTGCAAAACAAGTCCGTCAAATCTTTTATAGAAACTAAACAATGAAAGAAAGCCCTCCAAAAGGCACGCAGCAAGTAATAATACATTTATCAAAAAATTGCTATATATGCTTTTATCTGAGTAAGCATCTGCTGCAAGATACATTATTCCCGATAATAGGATTAGCCCTATAATCACAAGTATCTTAGTAAAGACTATATAAGTAGCAAAATCGCATACTCCACATATCTGAAATATCACACCGGTTAAAAAATTTATTGCATATGTATATATGCCGATTTCAAACATCATGGCATATCTTCTTTTCAATGCGAAACATCGCTGATACATTATATAAAGTACCGGCATTATAAGAAGTATAACCATACTGCTCATATAAATTCCAAAAATGTTTCTAAAAAGCATTTGCATGATAGGATTCGAAAGAAGACTCCACAGTGCAGTCGCAAATATAAAAGAAAATGCATAAAAAGATTTTCTTTTATTAACCTCCGAATTCTTCATAATCAAAAGGCATATACTAAGTATAAACGAAGTAGCAATAAGTGATATGGCTAGTACAAATCCTACACTGTTGTTATTTATTATATTAAATATTATATCACTCTTATTACCATAAAATATCTCAGGAAGTATACCACTGTATTTTTTGTAACCGGAAGACAGATATATAGTAATAATATCTCCCGGAACAGCATTTCCTATATCAACAATATTATAGCAAGGCACTGCATTTTTCATGAGTTTCTGCTCATTCATAATACCATTGGTATACACAGTTTCATTTCCAACCATAACCCTTACATTTTGAAACTCCGTTTTAAACGCTATGGCAGTATTACCATTTACATTTTCAGGAACCTTGTGCATAAGAACTACTACATTATCCGTTTCACTCTTAAGCTTTTCCGGAAGATTTATAATTCTATCCGTACCTCCATCGTACGACTTTAAAATCCAATCCTCTGAAAAATCCGTAATTGTATCTCCTTCAATTTTATTTTGATCTTTTGGAGCAAATACAAATACAAATAATCCTATAAAAACCAAGCCTATGAAAATAGTAATAATTATGATGATATTTAATTGTTTAAGCTTGCGTTCATTCATAGTTTCCACCACAAAATATATTATAACCGACTGCAATAATCTATTATACTCACTTACAGCTTTTTATCAACACTTATAATTAGTACTATTATTATACTTCAATTTTACAACTGTTTAATAAGGTTAATCATCTCTATTGCACCAAGAGCGCAGTCATAACCTTTATTTCCTGCCTTTGTACCTGCACGTTCTATAGCCTGCTCGATATTTTCCGTTGTAACTATTCCAAACATAACCGGAATTTCTGTCTCCATAGATGCAGCAGCTATACCCTTTGATACCTCGTTACAGACATAATCATAATGACTTGTAGCTCCTCTAATTACGGTTCCAAGACAGATTATAGCATCATATTTTCCTGATTTTGCCATCTTCTTTGCAACTACAGGTATCTCAAATGCTCCCGGTACCCATGCAAGAGTTATATCGTCATCTTTAACGTCATGCCTTACAAGTGCATCCTTCGCACCGGCTATAAGTTTTGAAACTATAAACTCATTAAACCTTGATGCTACTATACCAATCTTAATTCCTTCTGCTACCATTTTTCCTTCAATAGTTTTCATTTTTTTCTCCTTTTCTTTTTTGAATTATTTGTGTCGTAAATTTAAAAATATGATTAATATTTACAAGTCAAGTATATGACCCATTTTTTCTTTTTTGGTTTTTAAATAAAACATATCATACGGTCCCGGTTCCATCTGTATTGGCACTCGCTCAACAATTTCAAGACCAAACCCGGCTAGGCCATAAACCTTAAGCGGATTATTAGTAAGAAGTCTTAGTTTTTTTATACCAAGATTTACAAGTATCTGTGTTCCTATTGTATAATCTCTCGCATCCTCAGGAAAACCAAGTTCAAGATTTGCTTCAACTGTATCACGTCCCTTATCCTGAAGCTCATATGCTCTTATTTTATTGATAAGTCCGATACCTCGTCCTTCCTGTCTCATATAAAGGAGCACACCTCGTCCTTCCTTAGCAATTGCTTTCATCGCTGCATCATATTGCTGTCCGCAATCACACCTTGCCGAACCAAGCGCATCTCCTGTCAAACATTCCGAATGTACTCTGCATAGTACCGGCTCACCATCTGTTATATCACCTTTTACAAGTGCAACATGATGTTCTCCGTTTAATTTATTGATATATCCATATATCATAAATTCTCCATATCTTGTAGGCATCTTTGCCTTAGCAACACACTCTACAAATACCTCATGCTCTTTCCGGTATTTTACAAGCCTTTCAACTGTACTTATCTTAAGATTATGCTCTTTGGCAAATGCAAAAAGGTCATCCCTTCTTGCCATAGTTCCATCATCCTTCATAATCTCACAACAGAGTCCAACCGGCTTTAAGCCTGCTATGTTCATAAGGTCTACTGTTGCCTCTGTATGTCCCTGTCTTTCTATAACCCCTCCGGGTTTGGCCTCAAGAGGGAACATATGTCCCGGTCTTCTAAAATCCTCCGGCTTAGCACTGTTATCAACAAACTTTCTGGCCGTTATACCTCTTTCCTCTGCTGAAATGCCGGTAGTTGTACTTACATGATCTACAGATACCGAAAATGCAGTACAATGATTGTCAGTATTGGTTATACACATCTGTGGCAGATGCAGCTTATCCGTATATTCCGGCGCCATCGGCATACAAATAAGTCCTCTTGCATACTTTGCCATAAAGTTTACATTTTCTGTAGTTGCAAACTCAGCTGCACATATTACATCCCCTTCATTTTCTCTATCCTCGTTGTCAAGAATTACAACTATTTTTCCTTGTCGTAAATCATCTGCAATTTCCTCAATTGAATTAAATTCCATTTTTTCCTCCTTGTTCAAGTTATATTTATAACGTTTAATTTTAAATAATATTTTTTTGTTTATAAAAAACCGTATTTTGATAATAGATTCATGTCTATATCTGACTGTAATTTGTTTTTTTCTGTTGTTTCGTTGAATTTTAATAGTTTTTCTACATATTTTCCTACTATATCATTTTCGAGATTTACTATGTCACCTTTATTTTTGGTTAGTAATGTCGTCTCGCTTGCTGTATGTGGTATTATCGAGACCTTAAAAACATCATTATCAACATATGCGACTGTAAGACTTATTCCGTCTATTGCAATCGAACCTTTTTCAACTATGTATCTTAGTATGTCTGGCGATGCAGATATGGTTATCCACACTGCATTATCTTCTTTTTCAAGATTTCTGATAATGCCTGTTCCGTCTATATGACCTGATACTATGTGTCCTCCAAATCTTCCGTTACAGAGCATAGCTCTTTCCAGATTGACTTTACTTCCCTGTTTTAAGTTTCCAAGAGATGAACGTCTCATGGTTTCAGCCATAACATCTGCAGTAAATATATCTCCATCAACCGTTGTAGCAGTGAGGCATACACCATTTACCGCTATACTGTCACCTACTCTCGAATCCTTTGTCACGACACTTCCCTTTATAGTAAGCACAGCCGATTTTGTACCATGCTTTATATTTTTTATCTCTCCTATTTCTTCTACTATTCCGGTAAACATACAAACCTCTTTTCTTCAAGATATTATCAATTATTCTAACATTATTTCTTCTCTTAATTACTTATTAATAAATGTTTTTACAAACCTTACTTTGCCATATATCTTATCAATAAATCTCCGTCCAGATTATTAACTTCCTTTAATGTAAAATGCGCAGCCAAATCCGGTTCTTCAAAGCCCTGACCTTCAACGGCGGTAAGAGCCTCTTTTCCGCCTAAAAGCTTTGGTGCCATATATATCATAACCTCATTTACAATTTTAGCTTTAAGAGCACTATAATTAAGTGTACCACCACCTTCAATTATGATGCTGTCTATTCCAAGCTCACCCAGCCTGTTCATAAGCAGTTTAAGATTGATTTCTCCGTCTTCCTCTTCAATAAATATAACTTCAATTCCGTTTTCCATCAGTTTGTTAAATTTATCTTTATATTTTTCATCATTATTTATACTTTCACCTGCTGCGACAACAGTTCTTACATCCTTAGCAGTTCTGACTATATTGGAATCTATTGGAATCCTAAGCTTCGTATCACAGATGATTCTAACAGGATTATGACCATCCTCCAACCTGCAGGTAAGCATCGGATCATCCGCAAATACCGTGCCTATCCCAACCATGATTCCGCTGCATCTGTTTCTAAGCTCCTGAGAATTATGTCTTGAGGCTTCATTGCTTATCCATTTGCTCTTACTGGTATATGCTGCAATCTTCCCATCCATTGTCATGGCATATTTCATTATCACATAAGGTGTCTTTGTTGTAATGTAATGAAAAAATATATCATTTAACGCATCACACTCATCCTTCATTATATGAGTATGCACTTCTATTCCATGCTTTAGCAGATAATCATATCCCCTTCCGCTTACAAGTGAATTAGGATCATCGGAACCTACATATACTCTTTTTATCTTATGTTCAACTATAGCTTCCACACAAGGTGGCTGCTTACCATGGTGACAGCAAGGTTCAAGCGTCACATACATATCCGCACCCTCAGCACTTTGTGTAAGACTATTAAATGCCTCTCTTTCAGCGTGCAGACCACCATAGACCTTATGATACCCCTGCCCTATAATTTTGTCATCCTTTACTATAACTGCACCAACAAGCGGATTTGGATTGACCGCACCGATACCCTTTTTTGCAAGCGTTATTGCCATGTCCATATATTTTTCATCAAACATTATTTCTCCTATCTATTCCGTACCATATATCGAAATAACAAAATGACCTGAATAATTCTTCAGGTCATTTTTATTAAAATCAAATAATATTTATACCGATTAATGTATATATTATCTGTACTTTACTTCTTTCATCCAGACTCTACTGTCGGCTTTGGATTTTCACCAAATCAACCTTTCGGCTCGCGGGCTGTACCGCCGGTCGGGAATTACACCCTGCCCTGAAGTTATATTAAATTATCTTTATTATTCTACTCGCTCTTGCCTATTGACAAGAATCCACTCTCATTTGAACGGAGTAAGAATGATAAGCCTATATTCTTTCTACTTTCCTCTGTAGCTACATATATCTCTCCTGTTTCTACAAGAGACTTGGCAATCTCAAGAACTCTATCCTTAAACTGCATCATCTCACGTCTGTCACGGGAGCTCAACTTAAACATGTACTGGTTCTTTGAGCTAATCATAAGAATATTATATGAATGTACATTATCTTTAGTTTCTCTCATAGCAGAACCAATCATTCTTGAATTAGCTATAATTATCTCAGCATTTTCATCAGGAAGATATTCTGAAAGAATAAGCTTATATATCTTTAAGTAGTTCTCTTCATCATCTGCTTTAACCGGAAGCTCTGCAACAGCAAACTCTACAACCGAATCAGCAAACTTAATCGTTCCACCGTCATCATTTATCTGTGCTGTACATTCCTTTGGCACGCAAAGTCTGAAGAATTTATTTTCGATAACCTTCTGCCAATCAGTTGGTTCCCGAAGTATAAGATTTGTGTACTTTCTTTCAAGCTTATTCATACCGATAATGCATGCATCATCTCCTGTTTCAGCTATCTCTCTTAACTCATTATACAAGAATTCTATTTTATCATCGCTTGTAGGTACAAGTTCAATAAGCTTTTCTACAGCAGGAACATATCCTGTCTTGGCACTGTTAAGATAAAGATTAATCTTCTCAACGGGATTATCCGTCTTATCAGCCTTATACTCGATAACCTTATAAAGATTTTCCTTATCAAACCCATCAAAGTGATTGTCATAAGCCTTTTCAAAATACTTGATACTTCTAATCTCGCCCTTATAATTTTCATCAGCTTCCTGCTGCTGATAAATTTTACCCAGCTCATACGCTGCCTGATAGCTTCCGAGACCAAGTGCCTCATTAAACGCTTTTTCAATCTCGTAAGAATTAGCTATATAAAACACCTGACTTTGCTTGTAAAGAGCTATCTTAAGAGCTGCTGCTCCGCTTCCTGCCTGAACCGCTCTTTCCCACTTTTCTACGCAACTTTGCAAATCCTCGCCGCCCAATTCCTTGATGTCCTTAATATATGCCTCTGCCTCCATAATACCATTGGCAGCTGCCTCTTCAAAGTACTTAAGCGCCTTAATTCCATCTCTCTTGGTCCTTAAGACACCATAGTAGTAAAACCTTCCAAGATAAAACGCTACTCTCTTATGACCGAGTCTATGTGCATTTTCATACCAGTTAAGTGCCTTCATATAATCCTTAAGCTGCTGATCATATATATTACCAAGAAGGAATGCAAGGTCAGGGTCTTTAGTAGCTTCAAAAAGCTGTTTTGCATAACTAATAGTTTTCTCAAGATCCTTATATGGCGAATCATTATCAAAATAAAGTTCTATAAGAAGATAACTTGCCTTGATACTTCCAAGCTTAAGAGCCTGCTTTGCTGCAGCCATCGCACCTTCATAATCCTCCAGATAGTAACAATAAACAGCCTCACTATAATACTGATTATCCTTACGGTTTGCACTCTGGTCACTTGCAAGTGTCGGATCAACAAATGCAAATGAGTTAGCTGTTTCAAAGATTATCTCCTCATACTGTTCTATAATGTCCATATTTGCACATACAAACTTCATACATGCAAGACGTTTCCCCTGATAAAATGCAAATGTAACTATACCTTTTTCCATCTCTTTATGATAGAAAGTGGTACAAATACCATCTGCATACTCCGTTATATATGCCTTAAGCTGTAAATCTTCATCAAAAGCATCATTACAATATCTAAGATAATTTTCAAGTGTCTTTTTTGAGTCTCTAGGAATACTGTCATATGATACATACATTGCAAAATCCTTATATGTAAGGCTTGGTGCATAGTATTCTTCATCCGTTTCCTCATTAATGGTTTTTACCCAATCCTTAGGAAGCTTATGTATATAACCGTCCACCTGATTATGTACATAAGTATACTGATACTGAAGCTTTGAAGCCTCTATCATTTTATATTTAGGCTCTTTACCCTTTGCACGTCTGGCTTCGGCGATAGATGTATAAAGTTTATCCTTTTCCTCAAACTCTATACTATCAGTATGGCTGCTTGCATACTCAACTCTGTCATATGCTGACTTAGCTTTGGAATCACCCATATCAGCAAGCTTTTTATACCATTTCATCGCCTTTTCATAATCTACCGGTACAACATAATCACTTTTGTTTCCATACTGGTCGATTCTGTTAAGACCATTTTCATATATGCTACCAAGATTCATATATGCAGCCTTCATGCCACATTCTGTAGCCTTTTCAAAATAAGTAATAGCCTTTGAGAAATTTTGAATTTCAAGAAGCATCTTAGCAAGCTTATAAATCATCTCCCCATCATTATTAAGCTTGATATACTTTTCATAGTAAGTACATGCCTTAGCCTTATCTATTTCTGTAGTACTGTTGCTATACTTACCTGTCTCGAAAAATTCGCCCATTATCTTAAGAGCATCCGAACCGAAAGACTTATAGTTTTCATCCATAATAGCAATATCTGCTATCTTCTCAAATATCTCAACTGCCTCTTCCGGATTGCCGTTTTCCATAAGGTTAATGCCTTTATCATATTGGAGTTCTACATTACTTTTTGTAGATTTCTTTTTGTTGCCTATATTTGATAAAAAAGGAATCTTACCAAATAAATCACTGAGCTTTCCCATTTGACCTCCTCCTTATTAGTTATAAGACTTCGTGCGGCATTACATTTAACATCAACTATTATCATATTCACAAAGTCTTTTATTTTATATAATTTCGTTAATCTTCATTATAGCATAGAAAATATACTTACGCAAGAAAGCATACTACTTGGATTCAATATATTTTGCCATTGCAAGAACTGCTTCTTCTGCATCATCGCCTTCTGCTTCAATACTAAGCTCATCACCATTTGCAAAGCCAATACTCATCATGCCCATTATACTCTTGGCATTGACTATTTTGTTGTGTGTAGATACAAAAACCCTGCTGTTGTATCTGCTTGAAATCTGTACCATAACAGCCACCGGTCTTGCCTCAGAATCCGTTGGTAAATTAACTATAACACTCTTAGTAAACATTTAATTAATCCTCCTTAGTTCACCAGCTATCTCACTTATTTTTCTTAATCTATGATTAACACCTGATTTTCCGAGAGGCGGAGTCATCTTTTGACCTAAATCATAAAAAGAAAGCTCCGGCTCCTCCAAACGGATTTCTGCTATAAGTCTTAATCCGTCCGGCAGGTATTTCAATCCTTTTGTTTTTTCTATATACTGAATATCCTCTATCTGTTTTACTGCAGCATTTACAGTTTTATTAAGGTTTGCTGTCTCGCAGTTAACCTTACGCTTTACCCGATTTCTAACGTCTTTCAGAATACGAACTTTTTCCATATCCATAAGCGACATATGATCCCCCATTACATTAAGCAAATCAACTATCATGGACCCATCCTTTATATAAACTACATATGATTTTTTTCTCTCTACAAGCTTTGCTTCAATCTCAAAATCTTTTATTATGTCTATTAACAACAATGCCAACTCTTCTGTATCACATACAATTTCAAAATGATATCCTTTTTCAGGGTCTGTCACTGAGCCTCTCGCAATAAATGCACCTCTTATAAACGACTGCTTACAGCATCCTTTAGATACAAGTATCCTATCAACAAAGCATTTTCCATCATTCTCCACAATTTTCAACGCCATCTTTCCCTGTTCATCAAAAGGATTAATCTTTAAAATGCTTGACAATTTTTCTATTTTTTTTCCTGCAAGAGTATCTTCATTATCATCCGACAAAACAATCAACGCTGTAAGCTCAGCAAGCCTGCAATGTCTTGCACTGCTTATATGTTCAAAAAGTTCCTGCTTTACATTTCCCGAAAAGGACATATTGATATTCTCCCATACTCTTATAGTGCTTAACCAAATTAGCTTTTTATAGCGGCTGTTTGTTGTCTTTATTTATCTGTATTGTCTGTCATCTAACCCTTTACAAAATTATCTTTAGTTATATCTCTATGAAACAGCCTTACTGTGTACGGCAATTCTCTCAATCTTTCAAACAAGGCATTTGCTACAGTTACAGAACGATGTTTTCCTCCGGTACATCCAATGGATATAACAAGTTGATTTTTTCCTTCCTTCTTATAATTTGGAATTAAAAAATCTATCATATCAACAAGTTTTTTCATAAACTGCTCATATTCTTCACAGTCCATAACCATATCCGCCACTGCTTTTTCATTACCGGTTAAAGGTCTTAATTCCTCAACATAATAAGGATTAGGCAAAAATCTAACATCGAATACAAGATCAGAATCTCTTGGAATTCCGTATTTAAATCCAAAAGACATAACAGTAATTATCATATTATTATAAGCTTCGCCACTTAAAAATATTTTT
>JAFUEG010000364.1 GCA_017464045.1 Lachnospiraceae bacterium | reverse complement strand
TTATACAGGTGCTTAGCATAGCGTGAGCGACAGCGAGCTATGCGAGTACCTGTATAAGCCCTCAAATTTTTATGTATTATGCAACAACCTGGTCTTTGCCGTGTTGCTTTCCATAGTAGAGCTTTACGTCTGCCTGCTTTACAAGCTCGTCAGCAGTCATACCCTTCATAAAGGCAGCAACTCCGATAGTAATTGTTACTCTTATATCGTTGTCCTCGTATTTTGTTATAGAGGTCGCAACATGATTGCAGATACGATGGGCTACATTGGTAGCTACCTTAAGGTCAGCTCTGATTAAAACAAGAATTTCTTCACCGCCCCAGTGGAACACCAGATCACCCTGTCTTACATCATTTGTGATTATGGCTGCGATTTTCTTTAGAACTTCGTCACCGCAGTCATGTCCATAGGTATCATTTACCTTCTTAAAATCATCTATATCTGCCATAAGTATGCAGAAATTTTTATCCTCAAGCTCAGAAAATTCTATAATATCATTGAAATACTTGGTCATGGAATTACGATTCAGAAGATGAGTCAGCTTATCATAGTTTGCCTGTTCCTCAAGCTCAACATTTTCCACACGAAGATTTCTTTGCATATTTCTCATTTCTATTACATATAAAACGGCAAAGTAGAGTAAAAATGCAAGAGCAATGATATTATTAAGATAAAAGAATATTTCTTCTATCCTACCGTCTATCCGGCTCACCGGTTCACTGTTTTTTGTTATGACAATCATTGTCATATATATCACAGATATCATCAGGGATGTATATAAAGAAACCTTCAAATCCCTCTTTATCTCTTCAAGAGTAAATGAAATGTAAAAGCATATCGGTATTAGGGTGATAGTATATATCATAAATCCCGGATTCCAGCCGGTCAGAATAGTCGCAATAACAGAATGTACCATTATCTCAATAATAAGAAAGGTAAAAACATTTATATATTTTCCCTTTCTGGACCAGACCAGTCCAGAATAAGTATACATCAAAACTATAAATATATTATAAATAAAAAGCGGAGTAACTCCTGCAATATAAAAAAGCACAAGGAAAATAAGATGTCCCATTGCAACAGCCAAAGACACAATCATATATTTCAACTTGTCGCTTACCACAAAGCTACCGTTTTCAATACGCTTAAAAATATTCATTTTATCATTCATCGGCGTTACCCCTCCTCCCCAAATTTAGATAATTCTGGCTATCTTAAGCATAGCCTGAAGCCTGATATCATAGGTATGCTCTTTTTTTATCCTTTCATGACCGTTTTTTGCTATCTGCTTTCTTTCATCATCATGCTTAAGGTAATAATCTATCTTATCCAGCAAATCCGGTATACTCTCATATAAAACTATCTCTTTATCCACCTCAAAATACTCCGGTATCTCGGCCTGATAATTAGAAATCACGAAGCCTCCCGCTCCCATTAAATCAAATATTCTAAGTGGAAGACCTGTCTTAATAGGCTTATTGGTCATATTAAGATTTATCTTACTGCATTTTATAATCTGCGGCATCATATTATTGGAATCTGCACCACCACGATTGTGAATTTTAGGTATCATAGAAGCATCGCTTAAGGTCCACAAATCCATGTCAAATTTTTCACTTATGGCTCGAAGTACACGAATCCTCTCCTGCTCGGTACATTTGTAACCAAGATACATATCAGCAACTATTGCCCTTGTATCTTCCCTGTAATCTTCTGCCAGAGGAATCCAGTCAGCATATTTTTTGAATTCCTCAGCCCACTCATCGGATATGGAATCTTCAATAAAATTATATCCATATACATTGAGTTGAGCGTCTATTAGACCATCTACATATCCTCTCATATAATCCGGAAGATCCTTTTCTATCTGATTATATCTGGTTTTTTCAGAATAAAGAGAACCCACAAATGATATATCACAATCATAATTCACATGATCCTGTACGGTAAGCTTTATGCTGTCCCATGTTGCAAGATCCGATCCGAGCGGCATATAAAATATACAATCAGGATTATAAGGCGCAAACCTTTCATACTGCATCTGATCAAACAAAAATATTCTATTGGTCGGATAATCTATCGTCTGCGAATACAACTGAAACTGTGGACAATCAACTGTCCACGAAATATAGGGGATTTTAAAAACCTTACATGTTCTTGCTATAATAGGCTGAAAATTAATAGAAAACACACAGTCCGCATCCGGATTATCCTGTATAACCTTTGCAAGAGCATTAAGATAATTCTTATCATAATCTACACTTTCAAAAGCACGGTCAAAAGGTACAAGTGTATAACCAAGTCGTTTTATCGCGTTGGTTATACCATCCTCACATATGCTGTTCCATCTGCAAAAAATTATCTTCATGTTACCCCTCTACGAAAATCTCAGGCTGATATCAAGCCTATAATCATAAAAAACTGTTTTCTAATCCAGCTTTTCTTCAGCTTCATCCACCGATGCGTATCCGTAGAGCTTAGCTGTATTGGACATAATCATAAATGCAAGATTCTTTCCGTCCTGATTCAGCTTGGCTATAAATCTTCCGTACAAAACAAGTGTATCGTCCGAATATGTTCCAAGCTCACCTCTTAGATATGTTTCGTAAGAAGTAT
>JAFUEG010000363.1 GCA_017464045.1 Lachnospiraceae bacterium | reverse complement strand
TTTTTTTCCCTCAACTATCTCATCCTGCCTTTCATACAGGTTATTTTGATATTCTGTATAACTCATGTCATTATCCTCTGTATTATCAGCATAAGTTCCCGATCCGGAACCTCCATAAAAAAAGTACTCAGTTTGGATTCCATCATCATTAACTATTGTTACATACTCTCCTTCCTCATATCTACCATTATCAGCTGCATCTATTATTTCCTGATTATTATCCGGTATTTCTTCATCAGCATCCTCAGTTGATTCAAACCAATTTTCATGATAAGTCTCACCCGTGTTTTCTTCTTCCGTAGTCACAGTATCTGCCTCTATATTGTCTGATATTTCTGTAAGATTGATATCCGGGATTTCAGGTTTATCACTTTTATCATCACTGCAGCCTGTAAGCACGGCAAATACTGAAATCAACACAAAAAATATTATCTTTTTAGTTTTCATCTTCAAACACCTCCATCTTTATCATGCTCCAGACATCGTTTTCCATAACAAATGCATATCCTTTTTTATTAAAAGCTTTAACCCGGGTAAATTGCGGCTCAATCATGCCGCTTCCGTCTATATACTTATATCCCCAGAGCTCACCTTCTCTAAAGCCAACCAAATCACAACATGTAGAATCAAGTTCCTCCTCATTACCCTCATAGATGATTTGACCATTACAGTCTGCAAGTTTCCATACACCGCCTATCTTTACAGCTGCATAGCTTTTCTCACCTACAAAGCATTTTGCTTCTTCGATATCATCCAGAAGGACCTCTCCATCAGATGACAATATGCTATATATGCCATCTTTTTTTACAATAATTCCTCCCGATGATGAGCAGACTTTATAATCATCCACTAACACATCTTCATATTTATCACCATTTACAGGCATTAATGTTTTATCAACTATTATCCATGTGCCATTCTTTTTAACGGCAGCCCTTTCATTTGAAAAGCCTGTAGCATCCTCATATGATATATCTATCTCATTAAAATCCGTATCTATGTAACCCCAAAAATCTCCTTTTTTTACAAGTATCATTCCATCCTTAGGTGCTCCGACATAGTCATATTTATCATCCGGCGATATTCTGACATATCCGTTGTCATCATAAAACCTGCACAATCCCGAACTGTATCCGGAGTAAATGATTTTTACATCACTCCATTTATCATTTATGCATTCATCCATGGATATATCGTATACTTCATGATTGCTTCCGGGCATAATCTTTCTTCCTTCGTAATTAACCACATAGCATGTATCATCATCCCATACAATTGTGTTTTCATAAGAAAAATCTTTCACATCCTTATAAGAAAAAAACATATCTACATATTCAGATTTTATATTTTGATATTGTTCATCAAGGATATCGCTTTCTATACCATTTTTCTTTGCCTCACACAATAAATCACATGCTTCTTTTTTCTCGCCCATTCTTAAACATTTATCTGCCAGCAGCTGATAAATGTACTCTGTCTTATAACCACCTTTGTATGCCTTCATTGCCCATGAATAGCTTTCATTCTCGTCTCCAAGCATATAATAGCAATAAGAAATTATCTCCTCAAGCTCACCGCTTTCCTGCTTTCTTTCTGCGATTTTATAGCTTTCACAAGCTTCGTAATAATACCCCTTTTCCATGTAATCATTTCCGTTTTTGATACTTTCTTCAATTACGGATATATTTTCAGTTTTTCCTATAAAAGTTTTATACCAACCACATGAAATAAGAACAACCATGATACACAATAACAATCCGATTTTAATTTTCATGACTTACACCCCCATAAGCATTATCAGAAGCGAACCTGCCGTAATGTAAGGTCCAAAACTTACGGCATCCTTTATTGACAATTCTTTTTTTGCTACCTTTATCAGACCACTTACCATAGCAATCAAAAAAGACATCATCATTAGCCATAAAATCGTTTTATTTCCGACAAAAAATCCTATAACTGCAAAAAGCTTTATATCACCCATACCTATTCCGTCTTTTACAAAAATCCTTACAATAATAAAGATTATTGTTCCGTAAACAAGTCCCATAACCGCTGAAATAAGGATAAAAAAAGCATTTTCCATATTTAAAAACATATCTATGGCAACCGTTATCGTTCGGAAGCCAAAAAGTATAAATATAATTACATCCGGAATAATCATTTCCTCTCTGTCAATATGACCGATTACCAGTAAGGCAGATGATAAAACCAAATAAGAAAGAATCGTTATAACAGAATATCCGTAATAATAAAAAGCTCCTCCGCCTAATCCGCAAAGAACCACTGCCGTGATATAGCTTCTTTTATAATTCCATTTCTTATTAAACCTTTTTTCATAATACTCTGATCCGTAAAAATTACCTGTAAAACCAATTATCATTCCGATTAAAACAAACAATAAAGTATTCATACTCATTCTCCTTTCCGCTCCTTTTATACTTTTCTTTAAAATATAAGCTGCCGCTTATTGCCATAACCTGCTTGTGGAGTTTTGAAAAATATTTATATCAATACCTGTATTTAAAAATGGCAGACTTACAATCCTATATTTGTAATAGACACTCACTCTTATATATCCTTCCTCCGGATTATATTCCGATAAATCATAATGAAGGCCGTTTATACCACCGGCAACTCCCTGTCTTTCCAAATAAGCATCTCTATTTATATATTGACTTAGATAATAACTCATAAGTTTTTTTATCATATCATCAAGCAAACCGGGATTTTCACCAAGCAAATACAGTTCTTTATACATATTTGAATCCTGTGTATATACTATAAACGGTCCATCGCGTGGAACCTTGCGCATAATGGTACTCATATAATCATCACCGCTTGCTGTTCCACCACGCTCAGATGCCTTGGTTCCCATATATGACATTACTGACAATTCATAAGATGTATTTGCCAGAGCATGATGAATTTTTATCTGTATAAATGCAATATTAATAAAATTAAGCATAACCACAAAAAACATTATAAATAGTGTTAATCCGATTAACGTTTCTATGGTTATGCTTCCACGATTTCTTTTATCTCTCATACTCATCCCTCCTCTTTAATAACATCATAAATTAGAGGACTTAGTAATTTATTGCGCAAAATTAGTATTCAATTCCATGTATATATCAGTATAGGCATTATCAAATCGAAATTCTCTTGCCTCTTCACAGGAATTCGCTGCATTTTTTTCTATTACATACTTTTCTCTTGCAACTACACTTCCCTGATTTCTACAGCATTCTATAAGTCCAAACAATTCCATATAATACTGATACTCTCCAAAGTCAGAGTTTGAATCTCCTGCAACAACCGGTATTTTGGTAAAATTATAAACATTACCCAAATCCTGATATGCAAGCTGCGCCGCCTCAGCTGAGTAAAGCGCATCAACTATCATATTTACCTTGCTCATATCACCGTCAGATAAAACAACTGCATATGCGATAATTCTATTATCCACAGGTTGATTTATCATTAGATTGACAAGATGACCCATGTAAAGATTGTCAAATATCAGATGCTTTGCTATATCTGAATCTAAATAAACATCTCCATTTCCAAATAACAAATATTCTGTTTCACAATACGGATTTACACTTACCAAATCACCCGAGCCAAAATAGTTGCCACTTAAAGATACTTCACCAAAATAGTGAAATGCACTAAACATCTCAGTAGCATATTGCGCCACATAGTAGGACTCGCTTTTATTTTCAACAGCTTTTTTTACAACATTCAAATTATCGTAATATAAACTCATCTCATCTATAAGGGCAATTGACTGAGATAAAACTTCCGACTCAGTCCATGACTCGTCTGCAATCTTACTGACACCGGGATTTTTCGGAGCTATATCTGCAAAACCAACATACTGAAATGTCATATCCAATCCCATTAAGTCCGAATCAGCAGTCTGATACATGGATTTTTTTATTGAATTAACCTGATCTATACTGTAGCTTTCAATAAGTGCAGTTAATTCATCATTCTCCATGAGTCCATGATCCTTATAAGTTTCCACACCACTTTTAGCATCTTCCATATCCTGTATAAATCTTTCTCTAATAAGATTTGCCTTATCAAGATTATTGATTATGGAAGATATTCCTGCAGGAGTAACTTCATTTCCCAAAGTATCTCTCTCCTTTATATATCCAACCATTAAATCCACGAAATTACTGTCCATGGCAAGAGAATCAGAAGAAGAATAGCTGACTTTTACATCTCCGGTCACACTGATAATATTTCCTGCTTTATCTACGGAAGAATTAAGACTTAACGGATTGGCACTTTCATTAAACCAGACAGTTGCCTCATGTGAAAGATAATTTGAATCTTTTGTATATACTGTTAATCCGTAAGCATCTCTGATTGGTTTGTTATAACATGCATAAAGTGATGCTTTAATAGTCATATTTTCATCCAAAACAAGTGAAGATGCGGCAAAGCTCTTTGCAAACTCTATAACTACTAAAAAAAACATGACTAATCCCAAAAGCATAACTGACATAAATACTCTTACAGAACCTCTTTCCCTTCCCATGTTTTGTTCTCCTTTCCAAATGCGATAAGGCGTCTTTCCACATATCACTTTTCTTCAACCTAATACTGCTTATTTAAGTACCTGTATAGACCGGCAGAATATTTATTTATCATTAAATTTCCAAATGAACTTCCGCTGCAATTGAATAAAATGTGCTGATCCATAGTGTCTACCATATACCGGGGATTTATCGCAAGAGTTGTCACATATGCAATCGCCATATTCCAGGACCAGCTCCTTTCATCAGAAGTTCCACGGAACATAGCTTTTATTAAACCCGGTGGTTTGATTTTATAATCAAGCTTTACATTGACCGTTTTAACAAGACTGCCCGTACTTTCAACGGCAACAATTCGATTGTTGCCTTCAACAATTGAGAGTGCTGATACAAGCTTATCTGAATTTTCAAGTGCTTTTTCTACAGCCTCACCATCCATGGCTTCTACGGAAGTACCATCAGTTATACCTGTCAAAACCGCTGTAACGAGACACTGCTGAAGTTTCATAAGTGAAATTACAATTATAACTCCGATAACCAAAATAATAACAGGATAATATATTGTTGCTTCAACCATAATTGATCCATTTTCTTTGTTTTCATTCATATCAAAACGCCCCCATCATAGTAATAAACATAGGTGCCATTACAAGCACTAAAATACCTACAAATATCAGAAACGTTGGAATCATAAGTTTGTTGTTAAGCTTATCTATAAGCATTTTTGAATTGTGTTTTTTGTTTTTCCACATTTCCGACGTAATATCCCTAAGATATTCAACAAGCTCAACACTTCCCTTATCCATATTTTGAATCATAATAGCAATAAACTTATCAATTTCCTTTACTCCGCATCTTTTAGCAAATAAAGTATATGATTCAACAGCCGTGTAACCGTTTTTGCTATCAATAATCACCTGACGCATTTCCCTGTATAACTCACCATCATTACCATATGCCGTTTTTTCCCATGCTTCATTTAAAATCATTCCTGAGTTAACCAATAAGGTAAGCTTTGAAACCACTGTCGGGAAACTGCTCAACAAACTTTCTTTTTTATTGACAAGGTCAATACTAATCTGACGTTCCAGATCATAAACCATTAAAAATGCAAATACTCCACCAAGAAGCATAACTGCAGGCTGGTTGGAAATTGCAGCCAAAGTACATCCAAAGGGAAGGAGCATCATAATATAACTTATTTGACCTGCTCTTACTGCCCTTAAATAATCTTCCGCTGCCTTTCTTGCTCCAAAAAGCTCGTAAAGCTTATTGGTTTTTGCCAGATTCTTTTCACTCTTTATATCAAATCTGATAATGTCAAGCACTGAATAACCAATGATATAGATTTCAGGAAAAGAAAATTTTTTCTTATCAAGTATTGAAATTTCTTTTTTATATTTTCCGTGGCCTTCTATCAGTGCAATAACAACTCCGATAAATAATATCATACCTACAACCATGCAAAATATACCCATAAGAACACCTCCCTAGAGCTTAACTTCTGTTAGTTTTATTCCATATAAATAACTTATAACTATTTCCATCAAACAAACTGTTTTTATCCCAAATAATAACGGTGTATTTACTGAAACAGACATACTGCTGTCAGCTCCGGTCAAAACTACAATTACTAACCCAATAATAACTATTAAATTAAGATTAGATTTACCGGCATTAATTCCGGTTTCAATCTCTTTTTCCATATCAATCTTATCGGTAATAATCTGTCTTGTATCGCTAATAACCTTTCCTATATTTCCACCTGCTTTATGACAGGAATCATAAACCTCAGAAAAACTTTTGATATCTTCAAGGCCTGTCCTTTTTGCAAAATCGGAAAGAGACTTTTCTATTCGAATATTATTGTTATAATTTTCAAGGATAAGTTCTATCTCATTTACAATATATGACGTTTCTCCATAGGAACGAATCAAATCCTCTTTTGCATCCTTATAAGCATTGAGAGTATTTCTACCTGCAGAGTATGATGTTGCTAATGCTTCAAGCATTGACTTAAATTGTTCCAACAGTCTGTCTTTACGTTTCTTTATCAATCTGACTTTATATTTTTTTATGCCGAATATCCCTCCTATACATCCTCCGACAAATGCCAGAATAGCAATCCTGTAAAAAATCCAAATCACCCCAAATGCAATTACAAACCCCAGACTATATCCTTTTAATTTCTCAGAAAAAATCATCTCATATTTATCATAATCAACACCCATTATGTCTCCTCCTCTCTTTGCTTATATTTATTTTAGAGTATACACTTTAGCATTTTTTGCGTTAAATCTGCTCATATATACCGGCCTGTAAAAGTTTCGTATAATTGTGTAACGGATTTTCGGTTCTTTCCAAACGGCCTACCACATGGTTAATAGTACTTTCACTCTTATTTTCCTTAAATACATAAAGAGGATTTAAGATAATCTGACCGTTTTTATATCCCAAAACTTCGGATATCTCAACAGTCTTTCTTGAGTGATCACGCAGTCTGGAAAGATGAATAATGATATCCAACGAAGAACCTATCTGCCTTTTAACAGCGTCACTGGGAAGACCTGTTGCTGCCATCAAAACCATAGTTTCAAGTCTCGCAAGAATATCCGTGGTTGAATTGGCATGTCCGGTTGAGATTGAACCGTCATGACCCGTATTCATAGCCTGAAGCATATCAAGTGCCTCTTCACCTCTAACCTCGCCAACTATAATTCTTTCAGGACGCATTCTTAATGAAGACTTTATAAGATTTCTTATTGATATCTCTCCGGCACCGGAAATATTAGCATTTCTAGTCTCCATACGAACCAGATTATCAACACCCTTTATCTGAAGTTCAGCCGAATCCTCTATTGTTATAATTCTTTCAGTCTTTGGTATAAAATCAGATAAAGCATTAAGAAATGTGGTTTTGCCCGAACCTGTACCTCCGGATATGAATATATTATATTTTGCCTGCACTAAAAGCTTAAGCTTATTTACAATTTCTTCCGGAATAGAACCAAGCTCTACCAAGCGTTCCATAGTCATAGGCTCCTTTGAAAACCTTCTTATAGTCACAGTGGGGCCATTTAAGGTAATTGGTGATAATACAATATGCACTCTCGAACCGTCCTCAAGTCTGGTATCCACAATCGGATTAGACTGATTTACTTCCCTGCCTGCCTTTTGTACAATTCTCTGAATGATATCAAGAAGCTGTTCTCTGCTATCAAAAGCAATATCTGTTTTCTCAAGTCTTCCAAATTTTTCTATAAAGATGCAATTGTAATCATTAATCATAATTTCTGTAATGTCATCATCTTTTAAAAAGATATCAATTACTCCAAGGCCTCTGAATGAATTGAAAATCTTTTCGATTATACGATTCTTAACTATACGAGGAATATTAGTGCAGTCTTCCATTTCACTATATGCAAAAGAAACCTTTTCCCTAAGTTCTTCATCTGACAAAGCAACTACATTATCCTGAGAGATTATTTTATCTCTAATCTTTTTATATAGTTCTTCCTCATACATAGACAAAATAGCAGGCATAACATCATAATAATTATGGTTTCTGCTTATGGTTCGGTATTTTTTGCCATTCTCAGTCAAATAAAACTCGTCATCCTCAAGAACAAGTACGCGCTCCTTTGGAAGAGAATTAAGCATCCACTCAAATTGGGCAGAAATAAAATAGTAATCAAATTGATATTCCTGCTCTGCCTGAACCAATTCTTCATATGACGCAATGTATCTTATGCTCTCATAAGGTCTGATATTTTTTCTATGAGCTAACACAAATTCATTTATATAATTCCTATCACTATCCATAATTCCAACTCTAATGCACATAAAAAAACCTCCGTTTCATTTTTCAAATGTATTCATTTGCTATAATCATATATTATGCAAAAATTGTTAGTATTTTTTTGCGCAAAAAAGAAAACTTCCAAAAGGAAGTTTTCTTTTAATTTATCAAATAATATTTTTTAACCCATCACAAAAATGTGATGGGTTACTTCATCGTTATGTACTTATTCATATTAAATTTTTATCATCTGTATCCATTCATGCCTGACCGATAAATTATATGGTCACAGCACTGTAATTTGGTGCTTCCTTAGTAATCTGGATATCATGAGGATGGCTTTCTCTAAGAGATGCTGCAGAAATCTTTACGAACTCTGCTTTCTCATGAAGTTCCTCTATGTTTGCTGCTCCGCAGTAACCCATGCCGGCTCTCAAACCACCAAGGAGCTGGAATACTGTATCCTCGATAGAGCCCTTATATGCAACTCTTCCTTCAACACCTTCAGGAACAAGTTTCTTTGCATTGCTCTGGAAATATCTGTCCTTGCTACCGTTTTCCATAGCAGCTATAGAACCCATACCTCTGTATACCTTATATTTTCTGCCATGATAAATCTCAAATTCACCCGGTGCTTCATCAGTACCTGCAAACAAGCTTCCCATCATACAAACATTTGCACCTGCTGCAAGTGCCTTGGTTATATCACCTGAATACTTGATACCGCCGTCTGCAATTACAGGAATACCGGCTTCTCTTGCTGCATCATAAGCTTCCATAACTGCAGTAATCTGTGGTACTCCGATACCGGCAACTATTCTTGTTGTACATATAGAACCAGGACCGATACCAATCTTAACTGCATCAACACCTGCATCAATCATAGCCTTTGTACCACTCTTGGTAGCAACATTTCCTGCTATGACATCAAGGTCAGGATACTTCTCCTTAATCATGCTGAATGTCTTGAGAACATTTTCGGAATGTCCATGTGCAGTATCTATAACTATTGCATCAACCTTTGCAGCAACAAGCTCATCAACTCTGTCTGTTATATCAGGAGTTACACCAACTGCTGCCGCACAACGAAGTCTTCCCTGAGAATCCTTTGCAGCATTAGGATACTTAATCTGCTTTTCAATATCCTTTATAGTGATGAGGCCCTTTAGGTTATAATTTTCATCTACAATCGGAAGCTTTTCTTTTCTTGCTTTTCCGAGCATTTCTTTTGCTTCCTCAAGAGTAATTCCCTCTTTTGCAGTAATAAGATTTTCTGAAGTCATGGACTCCTTAATTTTCTTAGTATAGTCTGTTTCAAATTTTAAATCTCTATTTGTAATAATACCAACGAGCTTACCATTTTCGGTAATCGGTACACCTGAGATTCTAAATTTTGCCATAAGCTTGTCCGCATCTGCAAGTGTATGCTCAGGTGAAAGTGAAAACGGATCAGTTATAACACCGAACTCTGAACGTTTTACCTTGTCAACCTCTTCTGCCTGCTGTTGTATTGACATATTTTTGTGAATAACACCGATACCACCCTGTCTGGCCATGGCTATTGCCATTCTGTGCTCGGTAACTGTATCCATACCGGCACTCATAAGTGGAATATTAAGTCTGATTTTCTTAGTAAGATTAGTAGCAAGATCAACATCATTTGGAATAACGCTTGAAAACTGTGGCACTAAAAGCACATCATCAAATGTAATTCCTTCACCAATTATTTTTCCCATTTTCTCTTCCCTTTCCATCTCTCGTTAAACGCTGTCTTTGTTAATGGTTTATGTGTATCATTTTAATATATTTCGCACAATAATATCATTTAACCCTCGCAATGTCAATGATGAAAATTATTTATTTTTCCGATTAGTTTTTCGCTTATTTATCCATGTATATACATACGTAAAGAGTAATCCACTCTTCCCCGTCAACCAAAAGCGGAACCTTAATACCCTCAATATCTGACATAAGCTGTATATCTCTTCCATAAACTGCTATAGGTGGCGTAATATCTATCAAAATACCCTGTGTGGAAAAAATAGTCGCTGTATTACCCATAATCATGTTACTTAGCTCGTTTAATGCTGAAGAAGCCATCTCATCAAGTGTATCAACAGGCATTCCAAACATCATCTTTGAAGCAATAGCCTTTGCCTTGGAATCTTCTATTCCAAGCACAACCTGTCCCTTCATCTCACCTACAATTCCAAGCTGTATAGCATATGTAAGTTCCTTAATCATGAACTCAGCCCTTACAGGCTTTCCAACTGTGAGATCAAGCGCCGCAACACTCTTAACGATTGATATACTTGATTGTAAAAACGGATTTATGTATTTAACGTCAATAGTCTGCTTCATACTTTTCTCCTTAAAAGATCTAACTTCACAAAATAGAAAGTCGATTGTCTAAGTATTATATCATAAAATTCATATTGGTTCAAATATTATTTAAAGATAACCATACATTTTTTTATAATATTTTTTTGCCCTTTAAATTGTCATATCAGGCTAATTTATTGGTAAACAATCATGTTGGTTTCACTAAGTTCATGGTGTGCTGCATCCACCTGTTTTACTGTAACCTCATCACCAGCTGAAACATCATCTGATTCAATTATAAGTTCGGTACCACTAATATAGCTTGTATCTACTTTTCTATCATTAACAAAAACAACTGAGAAAGAATTAAAATTCTCTCCTATAACCGAAACAGAATTACCATTAGACTTTAATTCGTCCACAGTAATCGGAGTAATACCCATCTTCATATGTCTTTCCGGGACAGGAGTGTGTCCATCATAAATATAATTTTCTCCAAAAAGTTCATCATAAGCTATCATTTCAAGCTTATCATCAAGCTCATCTCCCTCATATAAATCATGTGCCTTTTGGGCGTAACCTGAAGGAATATTAAGTTCATTTAAAAGCTTACCCGAAATCTCATTTGACATCATATCCTCATCCGGCATGTCGAGATTTATATTATTTACTATAACATATTCTGTCTGGAATAATGTGCTGTCACTAAGCTGATGCTGTGATATATTAAGTGACGGCAGATGGTCTCCATAAAGGATAAGTATATAATCCTCTCCTCTTTCATCAAGGGCATCCTTTAACTGTCCCATCATTTCATCCATCTCATAAATCTGGTTTACATAGTAATGAAAAGGTTCTTCCATACTTTCCTCAAATGTATACTCTATCTGAATATGATCCTCACAAGTATCATTTCCATCAGGATATCGGCCATGCCCCTGAACACTTATCGTAAATACAAAATCCTCTCCTTCTGATGAATCAAGACATTTTAAGATATCATTTGTAAGTGTATAGTCTTTTGCCCATCCTGTTGAGGTATACTCCAAATCATACATATATTCCAGAGATGTGAAATCATCAAATCCCATAGTATTATACACATCATTTCTATCATAAAATGATGATTTATTATTATGTATAGCATGTGTGGCATAGCCCTGATCGGCAAGCAGACTACAAAGCGATACAACCGGAGTATCATTTACAGTAGTCTTATATGGATACTCTCCTGCACCAAAATATGTAGATTTAATTCCGGTCAGAACCTCAAATTCAGAATTAGCCGTTCCTGCGCCTAAAGCAGGTACTGTAAAATATCCGGATGGATATTCATCTTTAAATTTATTAAAATTAGGAACCGGATCCTCGCTCATGGTAAGACCTTTTAAACCGTTAGGGTCAAAGAAAGACTCAAGCTGAATAATAATAATATTAGGCTTTCTCATTTTACCCTTAACCTCTATCTTATCAAGCTCAGCTTTAATTTGCATTACATTTTCTTTACTGTAATCATCAGGCTTGCTTATACCGTTATCAATTATGCTGTTTGTAAAACAGTAGGCGAAACCATATTCCTGATATGCCATTCCAAGGTTAGCAAAATCATCAGAGATAATATTATGTTTTACACCAAAATTAGTAAATCCCCATACTATTCCCCACGCTATAACACACGAAAGCATAGTGAGTTTAACATTTATCTGACCTTCGTATTTCGGTGTTTTCTTAAATAAAACAACTATACCAATCAATACCAAAATAATTCCTGCAAGTATTAACACTTGTTGAAATTTGGTATAGTAAACATCAATCATACTAAATGTATCTTTAACCATAAGAAAATCAACAGCTGCAAAAGGCGTTACCCTGAAGCCTAAAACAATAAAATTAATTACACCGCATATAAGCCATATTATGCTTATAAGAGCTATACCAAATATCCTTTTTCTGATAAATAATGCAAACAGCAATGTAAAGAAAATAATTGAAACATTATACAGATAAACTATAGGTGAATTAAAAATAAATGCAAGACCTCCTAAAATAGAACGTCTGCCAAGCATTTCAAGCACAAGTTCTATCAAAAGAGCGCACAAAAAACACCTAAATATCCATGTATGTATTGAATATTTAAATGCTTTCTTAATTTTTTTGCCTATTTTCTTTTTCCTGCTCAAAGAAAGTTCCCCTTCGACCGCTTTATCCTCTGCAGTCTCATTATCCTTAGCAGAATCAGCCGAAGCCTCTTTTACGTCATCAATAATTTCGTCTTCTTCTGTATCAACTACTTTTTTAATGCTTTTCTCAATCGGCTTGTCATTTGATTTCTTTTTCTTTTTACTCATTCTCTCCACCAAAACTCTCATTCATTAAAAAACAAGTAGTAAATCGTTCATTATATTATAGCAAAGTTTTATTTTTTTTCAACCTTAATTATAGGAACATGCACCTTACACACTTTATAGGTACACGCAAACCTCGCTGGCGCTCACGGTTTGCTTAGCATCTAATTTTATATAGGAACATGCACCTTACACACTTTATAGGTACACGCAAACCTCGCTGGCGCTCACGGTTTGCTTTGCACCTAAAAGTGTGTCAAGGTGCATGTTCCTATGTAACACTATCATCAAATTATAAAATACTTTATCTCAAATAGTGTTCCGGATTCATCAGAGGTTACATTTATATGTCCGTTATCTTCTTCAATTATGGTCTTTGACAGTGCAAGGCCTATGCCAACACTGTCCTTTGATGCGTTTTCTCCTTTATAAAATCGTTCAAAGATATGTGGCAAGTCTTCTTTTGATATGCCGCTTCCGCAATCTCTTACCGATATCATTGAATATACATTATTTTTTGAATAAGTTACATCTACACTGCTTCCATCCTCTGAATGTTCTATGCAGTTTTTGATTATGTTTGTAACAGCCTCAGTCTGCCATCTGAAATCACAGGTAATTCCTGCACTGTCATCACCTTTAATATTTAATGTGATGTTTTTCAGGTCACAGAGTGTAGAAACATTCTGCGCTGCTTTTTCTACGACATCCTTTAACAATACCTCATCCTTGATGAAATTGATTGTATCGGCGTCAAATTTTGAGAGCTTAAGTATAGACTGAACGAGGAAATTTATATTGGCAGTTTCCCTTTTTATATCTCTTATAAAGTCCTCTCTTAAAGTCTCGTCCATATCCGGTTCTTCTATTAGATTATCAAGTATAACCAAAATTGATGTAATCGGTGTTTTAAGCTGATGCGATATATCCTCGAGAGATTTTTTGAGGTTTCGTTTATCCTTTAAGGAATTATCCGCACTTTCCTTTAGCATAACTGTTGTCTTATAAACCTCATTTTTAAGGATAGAAAGCTCATCCTCCGACATATCATCTATATGAAGCTCATAATTTTTCCTGTTTATCTCCTCAATATATCTGGTTATCTCGGATATTTCTTTATCCTTTCTTCGATTAAATATTAAAAATGCGACCAAAAGAAAGGCTCCAAATGATATGACAATTAAAATATTTATCCAAAATAATCTTTGATGTATCTTATCATTTATCAAAACGGCAGAGTCTTTTTCGATATCCAAAATGTACCTTCTTAAAAACTCTCCGCTTGATTTATCGCTGTTAAGTATCTCTATAATCTCAGCATCACTTACATCAGGATACTTCTCTTTTACCGTTTCGATAACCGCTTCAAGCTTTTCATTGTAATTCTTTGTATATGTCCTGTATTCATAGACATTAAAAACTACAGCCATAGCTGTAAACAGCAAAAATATGACTGCAGTTATATATAAATATCTTTTTAGCTTTACCTTATTTTTCATCATCGA
>JAFUEG010000362.1 GCA_017464045.1 Lachnospiraceae bacterium | reverse complement strand
TCTTTTCGATGATACGGTCCGCAAGTGTTGATTTACCATGATCTATATGCGCAATTATGCAAAAATTTCTTATATATTTTTGATCAAGATGTGCCATGTATCTTTCCTCTTTTTCTTTATACGGACTGTGTATGACAGATAATATCCCTCGCAGGCACGCTCTCGCTACTCTCAAACGCAACGGTACTAAGTTCCTTTTCTATAAGTCTTAATTATTCTTACTTCGTAAAATAATTAAGACTTACCGAAAACTCACTAAGTACCGGCGTTTTCAAAGTACCTGCTTATGGATATATCTGTCATACACAGTCCTTCTTAATCGAAGTCATAAAATAATAATTTAATCATAGGAAAGTATAACATATTAGTATAATTTGTGGCAATCTAATTTTTGCGCAGTACACTGTTTATAATTGCCGCAAGAGGAATCATTGCATTTTTTGCTTCTTCAACCGTATTGGTCTGGGCTCCCACCTCCACAAGTGAGGCTCTCGGCAGCTTTTCAAGGTTAAAGCTGTAACCCCTTATGTATATTCTTCGAAGCAAATCTCCGTACATCGCTTTACCGGCGAGATGCATCTGTAGGCTGAAGGCAAGATTTTCTACTTTATGCGGATTGTACAGATAGTCGATATCACCGTTTAGATTAAGCCTGCTCACACCATTTAAAAACATTATCTGCGCTGTCGGTCTTCCGTCTATAACTCTCATAAGCTTTAGATCCTCTCTTACTCCGTCTCTGTGAAGATCAATTATTACCTCTATAGATGGATTTTCAGCAAGGATTCTGTCAACAGCCGCACCTGATAAGGTATATGCATAGCTTCTGTCAAGAACACCGTTTACCACATCGTAAACATTTCTGTCATGATAGGTTTTTATACCGTATTCTTCTTCGAGTATGCGTGTAAGCTCGTCTCCTACACCTATTACGGTATCTTCGGTCACTCCCTCCCGACTGTCTGCGAATGCTTCGCTTCCGTGAGTGTGATATATAAGTACCTTATATCCGTCACCGGAAAGATCAATGCTCATATCCATACCAAGCAATGTATCTGCATCAATCTCCTCCGGTAATACACTGGTTGAGCTGTCAACCGCATAGCAGTTTTTAAGCATAAATTCATAATCATTTAACTGTTCCATCGAGTAATATATGCCATTTGGATTCATACCGGCTGATGCCATAACGTAAAGATTATCCTGTGGCTCCTCCGTACTTTCATCAGGAACAGACTCTGTTGGCTGCTCTGTTAGTGATGAATCAATGTTTGTGTCTTCATCTTCTTCAGACGAAACAGCCTCTTTATTATCCGACGAAAATCCTCCATCCACGCCAAAAGACGAAATAGCCGAATAATCATAATCCCCAAAATCATCGTAGGATAAATCAGGTTCATCCGAATATTCTTCATTTCCAATCGCTAACATGGGAATTACTTCATACAACAAATCATCTCCTTTAGATTTGTCCATACTGATAACAGGAAGAAATTCCTCTCGAAGTCCCCTTAAAATATACCTTGACAAAAATTCCATCCTGACCATGATAAATATGCTTATTATAATTACTATGAAACAATAAATATATCCTATAAAGCCTTTTAATTTTTCCATAGTAAAATATATGCTTTAATTTCTCTTATAATTCAAAAAACCGTTAATTGCCTCGGAGATTGTATAAGATACCTTTTTAACAGCTTCGTCTATATTTTTAGGCGTAACAAACATGGCTGCAAGATCAGGCTCAAGCAGGTTACAGGCTATTTCATATTTTTCTGCATCGGTAAAACGAGCAAGTCTATCAGAATATTCATCATCTTCTTCATAACCGTTTTCACGGCTTTTATCTGCGTTATGTTTTAATTCGTCTTTTTTGTCTTTACTATTCTTTTCTCTGCTCCGGTTCTCATTTTGATTCCTTCCATCCTTTAAGACATCAATCATTCCCTCAACTGACTGATAAACGATAGCCGGAACGGATATAACAGTTGGAACACCGATAGCTATAACCTTTACGCCAAGAGTTTTCTTATCAAGTCTTGCTCTGTTATTGCCAACTCCTGCACCGGGATTGATACCCGTGTCGCATATCTGTATAGTTGAATTAAGCCTCTCCGGTTCTCTTGCGGCAAGTGCATCTATGGCAATCACCACATCCGGTTTAACCTTGTCACATACCGACTTAATAATTACGCTTGTCTCAATACCCGTCTGTGCCATAACTCCGGGGATAAGCGCCGAGAGCTCCTTATCCTCCTTTACAAGTCCCTCGTTTATAAGATGCCTTGTTATATAGAGATTATCAATCACAAGCGGTCCCAATGAATCCGGTGTAATCGCTCTGTTTCCAAGTCCTATAACCATTATCTTGTCTGCCTTACCTATCATCTTGGCAAGATTTTGATGTAGAATCTTCATAAAGGATTTATTGATGCTGTCATCACCCTCTCTCAAGCTCTTACTCTCAATTGTGACATAGGTTCCGACAGGCTTTCCAAGAATCATCTCTCCGTTTTTATTCACAACCTCTATAATGGTTTCCTTTATATCTTCATCCTTGTAATTCTTGGTAAATATCTTCACACCGTCTATAAGTCCCTGCTCAGGCAGGTCTTCCTTAAGTTCCAAGGCCAAATCAGTTCTAATATATCTTTTCATAGAAAAACTCCTTAACTAAAGATATTAATTAAGGAGTATTATTTGTAATTTATTATATAATTATTATAAAAAGATAGATTAATGTAAGATTATATCAGATATCCCAAGTATCTCAAGACAAATATCCATGCTGTAAGTGTAAATGCCGAAAGCAGTGTCGTAAGCACGATTACACTTGATGAGAGCACATCATCGCCGTGCATATTTTTTGCCATGATGTAGGCTGTAGGAGTACTTGGTGAAGCAAGCATTATAAGAAGAGCCAGAAGCTTTTGGTCTCTGAAGCCTGCATATATTGCAACCGGAATAAAAATTGCAGCAAGCAGTATAAGCTTTATAAAGGTTGCAGCAAGTGTAGGCTTTATCTTGGTAAGTGCCTTTCTTCCCTCAAAACCTGCACCTATGGCTATAAGTGCAAGCGGCGAAGCCATACCACCGAGATACTGTATAGGTTTTTCAAGCATCACGGGAAGCTTTAAGCCTATAACCGAAGCTATAAGTCCTAAAAAAATGCCTATAATAATTGGATTTTTAAGAATGTTGATAAAAGCATGCTTTATTCTGCTCTTGTCACTTTTAGTCGCATCATCATTACTCTCGAACGTAAGAATTATAACCGCAAATATATTGTAAAGCGGTACTGCTCCGATAATCATAAGCGGTCCCATACCCGAGTCACCGTACACATTTTGTATAAATGCTATGCCAAGTATGGCTGCGCTGCTCCTGTATGAGCATTGAACAAAGGCACCCACCTCAGATTTATCCCTAAGCAAAAGCTTGGAAAGTACCCATATAGAAATAATACTAACAAGTGTAACCAC
>JAFUEG010000361.1 GCA_017464045.1 Lachnospiraceae bacterium | reverse complement strand
TAAGATCCGTGGCTTCTATCACGAAACAGAGATTATCAAAGTTTTAACCGGCGTCAGACGATGCGGAAAATCTTCTATCATGAACCTTATTGCCGGAGAACTGACCGAAAACGGTGTTAAGGCCGAGAATATTCTCTATTTCAACCTTGATAAAAAACCTTATGACACTGTATGAATATTATCATGCTTGGGAGCACCTCTTCTCACACTTGAGAGCACCTCAAAATCATGTCGTTTTCTCACGCTTGGGAGCATACTTCAACCACTATATGTAGTGTATGAAGAAATAGAGGATAGCTCCGAGATTCTTTTATCAGAACTATCCTCATGTATTCTTACTTCTGTAACTGACTTATAACAGCTTTCGCTTTCTCTGAATCATATATTTTTCTAAGATTCTTATCAGTTGTTGGTACTGTATATGAGTTGTGTATTATTCTATCCATGATAGAGTCGGCCTGTGTTCCACCTCCAAGCCTTTCGTGCCAATCAGCAACTTCATACTGACCAACGAAAATGGTGGGATTATTACCACATCTCTGCTCAATAAGCTCATAAATAAACTTAGATTCTCGTTCATTTACCTTATAGTTCAGCCATTCATCTATAATAAGTACTTTATAGTTACCTAATCTTTTTCTATACCTTACCTGTTCGCGTAGATTGTCTTTATGATTTTGGAAATGAGCCAGCATATCAGGCATTCTTATATAACAGGTCCTGAGTGTCTGCTTGCATGCTTCAACTCCTATTACACATGATAGATATGTCTTTCCTGCGCCGGTTGGCCCTGTGATGATAAGATTAGTGGCAGCTCCTACAAACCCCATTGAGCAAATATTAATTATAGTGTCTTTGCTTATGCCTCTATCCTTACAATCAAGCATATTTATACTTGCATTAGGATATTTAAGTTCGGCATTCTTTGTAAGCCTGCTTATAAGTCTATTCTGCCTCTCTGTTATAAGTTCTTCTAATAGATGATCAAGCCTTTCGCTGCAATTAAGGCCTGATAATGACAAGTCTTTCTCCTGATTTTCTATAACAGCTACAAGATCCCCCAACTCCAGTGCAACAAGCTTTTTCTTAAGTTCTATATTCATACTTCTATGCCTCCATTTCTATAATAGTCTGCTCCACGAACTATACCTTTTGATGTATTTTCACGCACCTTTTCTTTTATTACTTTTCTGCTCTTTGATATATCCTTGACATAAGGGATGAGAGTATTATAAGTAATCTTATGAAAGTCCTTAAGAGCTGCCTTACAAGCTTCCTCAAGAATTTCTTCACTATAGAGATTTGCTATATCCAGAACACTTCTTACACCCATAAGAGCCTGTTCTTTTATCTTTGCTTCTCTATATAAACGACTTACTACTGTATGCGTATTTATACCTATTTCTTTTGCTTTTTCGGTTGTTGAATCTACTGTTTCAGGGGTGTATATTGGATAGGGTAGATGAGAAGGTTCAGTTCTCATTCCATTCTTTGTTCCAGGAGCAAGACGCCTATGCTCTGCTATAAGCTTATGTGATGAATAGATATAAATCATTTTTGTGCTGTATTTTATATCTACACGACTATTCATGTACTCACTTGGAACAGAGTACTGTCCTTTATCAAACCATATGTGAGAGTTGGGATGAACCTTATGATCGTATGACCATTCACATATTTCATAAGGTATAAGTGGTAATGGCCGGAGCAATGGTTTTTCCTCAACCTCATATATCGTCTTTCTGGATCCACTTCTTTTCTGAAATGCTTTTGCATTAAGTTTATTAAGAGCATTACTTATCCCATGGTTTAATCCGTCTATCGAGTAAAATGTTTCATTTCTGAGCATTCCTATAATCTTTCTCGCAATCTTACCGACAGATCCTTCTACACTGGGTTTCTGCTTTGGCTTCTTGACTGCTGCCGGCATAATGGCTACCTGATAATGTTCAGCAAAGGAAAGATACGCATCGTTTAGGATTATCTCTCCATGCTTAGGATGAGCATTTACTCCGGTTTTTAGATTATCGCATATGATTCTTACAGGACTCCCGCCAAAAAACTCAAGCATATGTATGTTGCAGCTAAGCCAATCTGATTCATTCATTGTAGATGTTGCTTCTACATACGTATACTGGCTATAAGGCAGTGTAGCTACAAACAAATATGCTGTCTGTTCTGATCTGGTATCTGAATCCGTGTAACTCATTGTGGGTCCTGACCAGTCTACTTCTATAGTAACAGCGGGTTTATGTTCTACATGGCTCGTATAGTTTTTGTCAACTGTATACTGTTTGTAGCCTCTTGCAAATGTCGGGTAGGAACAAGGCTTGGTTCCCTCTTTCTTGCATTTTTCTGCATACTCTTCCCATAATAGAGTTTCTGTCACTCCCACTTTACTTAGTTCGCTATGTACGTAAGCGTAATCCACAGGAGTGTAGCTCTTCTTAGGTTTGAATTTCTCAGGATAGAACAACCGATACAATTCATCATCGGTCATAGCAAGAAGTTCATCCCACTCGAGCCTTCTTTCATCAGATTTATTTCTGATGCGGGCAACAGAGTTTCTGGAAACATTAAGAACTTCAGATATCACTTTGTTGCTAAGATCTTTTTGAAGCAGTTCAACAATCTGCCTCACTCTTGTCTTCTTAAACATAAGAAAACCTCCTTTAAAATGTATTTTTGAAGAATAACCTTCAACCATACAGTTTAAAGGAGGAATATAAACCATACAATATATGAGCAGTAAACACTATATATAGTGGATGCTCTCAAGCATGAGAATACACTGGGAATGATATGCTCTCAAGCGTGAGAAGGGGTGCTCCCAAGCGTGAGAATATTCACTGTAACAGTTCGGACATAACGCAAGAGATTTTCTGCGTATTTCCAGCATTTTCTGCTCGTAGATATCCTTACCTGTCAGCTGTTTCAGTGTTCTTACATGGTGCATGATTAGATAATCAGCATCACATCCACATATTTCACACTTGCCTGCCTTAAGCCTATTGATGATAGTAAATCTCGTATCGTATTTCTTATAGGTTGGCAGGATGTCGGATATGTTTTCATATCCTCTCTGTTGCTTTCTGAACCCGTCGTGATAGAACTCACAGACCTTCGGCCCCGTATTCGTTGTGTACGGTATCCTCAGAATTCCGCTTTTCATATAGCGTTTCTTAATCTCACTGACGTGCGTACGATGCTTTCCAGCGAGAGTTTTAAGCATACTATATCTCGCCATATAATAGTATTTATGCAAGACTCCTACGTTTTCCGCTATCATGTAGTAGTTGTACAGACCGCGTATTTCCGAGTTGAACCTTGTCACTATTTCAGCATCATTCAGATTCATAAGCTCCTTGCGTGGCATTGGACGCCACGCTTCTCTTCTCGTAACTTCGTCACGTTTGACTTCCACCGCTTCCCTTTCCATAGCCTTAGCCATCCACTTTTCCTTGGGTACATAGAGAAATACTTTTCCGTACCATGGATTTTTAAGGTCACCTGTCTTTGTACGCTTCACGTTTTTCGACCTTATTACCTTAAAGTCATATCCCAGATATCGTACTTTCTCACTGGAGTGTGTGATTTTTGTTTTCTCTTCGGACATTTCAAGATGCAGTTTTTGTGACAGGAAGTCCTTCACATCTTCTTTGATTTTCTTTGCATCTTCCTTAGAGCCTATTACCCCTATAACAAAATCATCTGCATAACGGTTATACTGAACTTTCTTGAAACTTTCATCAAAAGGGTCATTGTAGTTCTGCGCTATTTTCTCCCTGCGTGACTCCTTAAATTCTCTGACCATTTCGGGGGTATGAACTGCGTTTTCAGCCATAGCTCTGCGAGCCTTTCTGTAGCGTCTTGACGCTTTTTCATATTCTTTACTGGTCTTTCTTCTTGTCACCGTTTCCCTGTCAAATTTCTTCTTGTATTCAAGAATAAATCTGTCCAGTTCCGTCAGATAGATGTTTGCACATACGGGACTTATGCCCGAACCCTGTGGAGTGCCGGAATAGGTGCAATGATATTCCCATTGCTCCATGTAACCAGCTTTCAAGAATTTCCAAATCAGCTCGATAAAAGCCTCATCGTTAATCCGTTTGCGCAAGAGGTCAATCAGCACGTGGTGGTCAAAGTTATCGAAGCATGCATGTATATCACCTTCCACTATCCATTTTGCCCCAGTAAACTCTCTTTTAACCTGCGTTAATGCAGTGTGACAGCTCCTGTGAGGTCTGAACCCGTGTGAACAGTTTTCAAACGTAGGCTCATAAATAGCTTCAAGTATCATGCGTACTATTTCCTGCACGATTTTGTCATCCGTAGACGGTACACCAAGAGGTCTCAGCTTCCCGTTTTTCTTCGGAATGTATTTCCTTCTTGCAGGTTGTGGTTGATATGATTTGTCTTTCATTGATTGGATAATCCGCTCAATTCTTGGCATACTCATACCTTCCAATGTCTGACCATCCGCTCCTGCGGTCATACTTCCCTGAGATTTTGCAACGTTAGCATACGCCAACAAATAAAACTCTGGGTTGTACAGGTTGCGATACAATCTCTCGTATCTGTAGTTACTTACACATGCCTTGTCTTCAAGGCTTTTCAAAACATTAATCGGATTTCTCACGATGTCTCTCACACCTCCCTTTCTGTTTTGAAAAAGACTAACTGTTCCCCTTCGCCGTGTAAGCGCCATTAACGCTCTCGGACTACTATGGGAACTCTGTTGCCATGACAGATTTTCAGAGCCTTCGCATTACAGCGTTGCTCATAGCCCTTGCAGGCATTCTGTTTTAGGCAATCCCCGTTTAGTACGACATAAACAAGCCTTTCATACTGTCGGATGCGATTTACGCCCTTTTCCACTTTCCCGTGGCTGGATTTGCTTGGAGTATCTGCTATTGCGGAGCCTAACACCGTAATAGTCACAAGCACTGGCGAGTACAACTTTCCTACGCCAAGGGTTCATCTTATTCCCAATCTCGGGCTGTCGTTAAAGCAATCAGCCTTCATCCTTATGTATGAATTTATGCTCTTTCACGCCAGGACTTAGAAAGTTTCAGTCCTCCGTGTCCTCCACCATGCTATGGTCGCCCATTCGTTTCCTTTAGGGGTAAGGTGGAAAGCATTGGTTTGCGGATTTAACCGCTTGATACTTATTACCACTACTTGCTTAAGGTAGAGTTTATGCCGCCCTTACGGGCGCACTCGGTTTGATAAAAAACCTGGTCTTACCTGAACCGGATCCGCCGACAACCAGCGTGTTCTTGTTCCTGGCGTATTTGGGCTGTGCCGGACGATTGTTCATCGTCAGTCTCTCTGTCTGTGACAGGATCACATTGTTCGCAAACACCGGATCCATGTATGGTTCTATGTCTGTATGTGTCCCCCACCTGGCGGAGCCGTATTCCTGGTTGTGCCGAAACTTCTTCGCATTCTTGCTTTTC
>JAFUEG010000360.1 GCA_017464045.1 Lachnospiraceae bacterium | reverse complement strand
AATGCAGTTATCCTCCTGTTAAAAAGACCATTTACCAAAATAAGTGCTTTGAGCCCCACTTTTTGAGTATCCTTAATTATCTCTAAAGCTCTTTTCACATAAAACCTGTTTTCATCCGTTAAGGACATTATGTCACAAACCGTAGCAAGGCCAAGCATTTCGATATATCTGTCCTCATCCTCCCATGGCTTATCCGTAAGCTCATACAATCTTCTTATAAACTTATAGGCAACACCTGCACCACAGATTTCCTTAAACGGATATTCACAATCCTGCTGCTTAATATCAATAACCGCATCCGCAGGCACAAGCTTATAGTTTCTCGTTCCATCCTCATTTTCCACATATGGTACCTCATGATGGTCGGTAACAATTACAGTCATGCCATAGCTTTTTGCAAGCTCCACTGCCTCAAAGGCAGCTATACCGTTATCACAGGTAATAATGGTGTCTACCCCGTCAGCCTTTGCATCATCTATAATTCTTGTATTGATACCATAGCCATCCGTAAGCCTGTCAGGTATCTCGTAGCTTACATCCGCACCTGCTTCCATAAGCCCCTTATAAAGAATATAATTGGACATTATTCCATCCACATCATAATCCGATACAATCCTTATCTTTCTGCCTTCTTTAATCTTTTCCGCCATGATGCCGCATCCCTTGTCCATATCCTTCATGAGCTCGGGCGCATGAGTATCCTTCATATTTCCATGCAAATACTTCTCTATGGCATCATCACCTACTATATCCCTGTTCCTTATAACTCTTGCCACAACCGGATCAATATTAAATTTTTTACCTATCTCATAAAAATCAGCCCGTTTGGCATATACAGTCCATTTTTCTTTCATAAAATCTTCCTATTTTAATCAACCTAACACTAAAATCATATCCCAAATTATACAATATCGTACGAAACTTATCAATAAGCGAAACTCCGGTTTCTCGCAGAGAGCGGGTATCTTGGCACCGCTTATATTGACTTCACACCACTACAGGTATTCTAAACAGAAAAGTATAGGAAAAGGCTGATACACAACTTGCCATCAATTTGCTAAATCAGTGCACTCGAGTTCTTTGTATTCGCACGAAACCAATAAACTCGCTTCGCTCGGACATATTAGGTTTCTGAGCGAATACATGAGAATATCTTGTGACTGATTTAACGCAAATCGGGCAAAATGTTGTTGTATCAGCCTTTTCCTATACTTTTCTTTATCTGATTATCGAGTTGTGAAGTCAATATAAGTGGTACCAAAACACCCACAGCTTAAAACCGCGCTATACAGCGCGGTTTTAAGCTGTAAAGTGACACGAGATATGCACCATGTCGCTTTCAAATAATTGTTTTACCTATAAAGCAAGCAGTATATAATGAACTTATAGGTAATTTATAAGCTGAATCAGATTAGTGATTGGAACTTTTACCTATAAGTTAAACGCTATATAGCAGATTTATAGGTAAATTATGTATTATTTCAGATAGATTATTCATTATTTTACCTATAAGATTGGATACACCATGCATACTTATAGGTAAATTACGAATTATATCAGATTGATTATCTTTTTTTTACCTATAAAATGAGCAATGTGTTGCAGTCTTATAGGTAAAATAAGGATTTTATCAAATCTGTCACATAGTTTGCCTTGTACATTCCATGTGTCAGGAGCTTTAATATCTGTCTTTCTTCGATAAACCGGAGTTTAATATGCGTTTGCAAAGCCGTATGGTACTTCATCAATCATATTTCCGTCTTTGTCATAGAGGCGGAAAAGTGTGAGGTAGTAGCCGTACTGTGGCTGCCATATTGTCCACATAGTCTTGCCATCTTCCGGCGTAGATCCTGCCGTAAGAGTAATCTTACCTGTTGCATGTACCCATGGTGTTGGTGAACCTGCTGCAAGAAGACTTAAATCCATAACAAACATCTCGTACTGATATTCCTGATTTGGATTTTCATATGATTCAAATCCGATAAGGTATCCGCCATCTTCGTAAGGCATCTGGCAAATCTGCTTAATTCCGGCTCTCTTAAATTTGACGCCAAATGAGCTTGTAACCTCTGTCTTTGATTCATTTCCAACAAGTCTTGCCTGCGCAACAATTATATAAGTAAACAAATATTTGCAAGATAGCAATAATAAAGTTGAATTGTTCGAAAAGATGTTTATAACCATGTATTAATATATTTAACTGAATATTGGTCTTTCTCAATTTTCATGTTTATTAGGTCTAAAAATTACAGACCAATCAACTATCATCTCCTTCCTATACGTACGACACATACAATCAGATAACAAATCCTTCGTTTTTGTTACCTGTTCGTCTTTTCAGACAAGAATCACTTCTCGTATCATTTAACTACCACGCGCAGCGTATCGGTTATATAGGGGTGTAAAAATAAATGCTGTTATATACAGGTGCAAAGCAAAGCGTGAGCGTCAGCGAGCTTTGCGTGTACCTTGTATATAACAGCATTTATTTTTACACCATTCTATATAACCGACCTGATATTATGCGGTCTCTTCCTTTTTCTTTCCGATGTGCTTCTTGAAGAAGTACCACATTGGTCCTGTGATGCAGATTGATGAGTAAGCACCACATACGATACCTGCCATAAGTGTAAATGTAAATTCCTTAAGTGCAGGTACACCCATAATAAAGAGTACAAGAACCATGATAAAGGTTGTAAGAGAAGTATAGATACTTCTTGTAAGAGTCTGTGCTATACTTGTATTTACCACTTCATCAAGTTCTACATTTCTATCCATAATCTTCAAATTTTCACGTATACGGTCAAATATGATAATTGTTGCATTGATTGAGTAACCAACAATTGTAAGCATACATGCTATGAAGGTATTACCAACCGAAAGTCTCGCAACAGCATAGATTGCAAATACAACCATAACATCATGAATAAGTGCAAGCACTGCAGATGCACCAAATCTAATGTCAGAGAATCTTATTGCAATATAGATGAGCATAAGAATTGATGCAATAATAATTGCAATAACCGCATCTTTTTTCATTTCTCCACTTATGGTTGAACTTATACTCTGCTCGCTGATTTCCGATACAGCAAAATTGTCTTTAATAGCTTTTTCCATCTTGGCAGCCTGCTCTTCAGTAAGCTCTGAAGTTTTAAAGATTACCTGATTAGAATCCTCAACTGTCTGAATCTGTATACTTCCTGCAGATATACCTGTTGCATCCGTAATTACAGGAACAACTTCAGTTTCTGCCTTTGCAAGGTCATAAGTCTCTTCACCATCAAATGTAACCGTAGTTGAAGTACCACCAGTAAACTCAAGTGAGTAGTTAAGCGGTGAACCCTTTCTTGACTT
>JAFUEG010000359.1 GCA_017464045.1 Lachnospiraceae bacterium | reverse complement strand
GTTACCTGATTAATAGAAATTCAAGTAACAAAAGAAGGAAAACAGGTAACAAAAGCTTCAAAATAACAAGATTTGTTACCTGATTAATAGAAATTCAAGTAACAAAAGAAGGAAAACAGGTAACAAAAGCTTCAAAATAACAAGATTTGTTACCGAATAAAGAAAAATCCAAGCAACAAAAGCAAGAAAACAGGTAACAGAACAAGCAAAATGGCAGGATAAAGTCAAAAAAAGCAGAAGTTGGCTAACAGAAAAGAAAAGAAGGTCATGATTTATAGCCGGATTATAAGAAAAAGAAAAATAACATATGATGCTTAATGATAGAGTTGTCAAACTCCTATTGACATAGTAGGAGTTTGATATTATAATCTTGAAAATGAAGATATAGTTTAAGCTTGAAGATGTAGTAAAAAAAATCATTTTATAGTTTGATTCTTACTTTTTTAAAAGGATGTGATATATATGATGGTTTCAACGAAGGGCAGATATGCCTTAAGGGTTATGATTGATTTAGCCAAGCATAATACCGGAGGGTTTATCAGTCTCAAGGATATGTCGGAAAGACAGGATATATCCCGTAAATACCTTGAAAGTATAATGAGTGGTCTATCCAAGCATAATCTGGTTGATAGCGCTATGGGTAAGGATGGCGGATATAGGTTAAACAGAAAACCTGATGAATATAAAGTTGGAGAGATACTTAGGGTTACTGAAGGAGATTTGGCTCCGGTTGCCTGTATAGCACAGGATGAAAAGAAATGTGAGATGACAAGTCTTTGCAATGCGTTTCCGTTTTGGCAGGGACTTGCTTCAAAAATAAATGAATATATAGACAGCTATACATTGCAGGATTTTCTGGATGTCGATGATAAGGCAAAAAGCTGTGTATGACATTGATACAAGACTTAGATTATCAAAAGCCGTGTGTGACTTAAAATAAGACAGATATAGATTATCAAAAGCTGCGTATGACATCAAAACAAGGCTGACACAGAATAAGAATAATGATTTGTATATAATTAAGTATAAGAAAGGCATAATGATATGAATAACGAAAAATTATTGGAAGTAAAAGACTTACATGTCAGTGTAGGAGATAAGGAAATATTAAATGGTGTAAACCTTGAGATAGGAACCAATGAAACCCACGTACTTATGGGACCTAACGGAACCGGTAAGTCAACTCTCGGCTATGCTATATGCGGTAATCCAAGCTATAGTGTAACAAGCGGAGACATCATATTTGACGGAGAAAGCATAGTGGATATGGCTGTAAATGAGAGAGCAAAAAAGGGTATATTCTTATCCTTCCAGAATCCTCTTGAGGTTCCGGGTGTTACACTTTCCGCATTTATAAGAAGTGCGCTTGAACAAAAGACAGGTAAGAGGATGAAACTGTGGGATTTCAAGAAAAAGCTTAAGGAAACAATGGAGCTTCTTTCTATGGACGAGTCCTATGCTGAAAGAGATTTAAATGTAGGCTTTTCCGGCGGTGAAAAGAAAAAAGCAGAGATACTCCAGCTTCTCATGCTTGAACCTAAGCTAGCAATACTTGATGAAACGGATTCGGGTCTTGATGTGGATGCGGTTCGTACAGTATCAAACGGAATAAAAATATTTAAGGAACGCTGTGAGGGTTCACTCTTAATCATAACCCACAGTACAAAAATACTTGAAGCATTAACCGTTGATAAAACACATATTATGCATGAAGGAATAATTGTTAAAACAGGTGATTCTTCTCTTGTTGATGAAGTAAATGCAACAGGATTTCGGGAACTTGAAATCTAATACAACCGTATGTTAGGAGATATTATGGAAGAAAAAACTTACGTGGATGACATAGACAGAAGCATATACGATATAAAGGATGTGGAGGACGACGACTTTCGTATGCAGGAGGGCCTTACAGAGGAAATCATTAAAAAGCTTTCCGATGAGAAAGACGATCCTGAGTGGATGAGAGAGTTTCGTCTTAATGCTCTTAAAATATATAATGAAAAGAAGATACCTGATTGGGGACCGTCCATAGAAGGGCTTGATATGGATCATATAGCGACTTATGTAAGGCCTAAAAGTAATATGGAAAATACATGGGAAAATGTTCCGCAGGATATTAAGGAAACCTTTGAGAGACTCGGAATACCGCAGGCAGAGAGAAAATCCCTTGCCGGAGTCGGAGCACAGTATGATTCCGAGCTTGTATATCATAATGTTAAGGATGAGGTTGCTGAGCAGGGTGTTGTATATACCGATATGGAAAGTGCATTAAAGGGCGAATATGCTGATATGGTCAAGGAGTACTTTATGAAGCTTGTTCCGCCTACAGATCACAAATTTGCTGCTCTTCACGGTGCAGTCTGGTCCGGCGGTTCATTTGTATATGTTCCGAAGAATACGGATGTTTCCATACCTTTACAATCGTATTTCAGATTAAATGCGAAGGGGGCGGGACAGTTCGAACATACACTTATAATAGTTGAAGATGAAGCGTCATTACAATTTATTGAAGGATGTTCAGCGCCTGGATATAATGAGCTAAATTTACATGCTGGATGTGTTGAATTATTTGTAAAAAACAATGGATTTTTAAGATTCTCTACAATTGAGAATTGGTCTAAAAATATGATGAATTTAAATACAAAAAAAGCAATTGTTGGTAAAAATAGTAGAATTGAATGGATTATGGGATCGTTTGGTTCTAAAATATCTATGCTTTATCCATTAACTGTATTATCAGATAATTCTACTTGTGAATTTACAGGTATTTCATTTGCGGGTAAAGGGCAAAATTTAGACACAGGTTTAAAGGTAATTCATAATGGTAGCAACACATCTACTGTTGTTAATTCTAAATCAATCTCTAAAGATGGAGGTATTTGTACATTTAGAAGTAATGCATGGGTTAAGAAAAATGCCACTAATTCAAAACTTACAATTTCTTGTGATTCACTTATGATGGATAGTATTTCAAGAAGCGATACAATTCCAGTAAATCATTTAGAAACAAATGATGTAATTTTTTCTCATGAAGCTAAAATAGGTAAAATATCAGATGAAGAAATATTTTATTTGATGAGTAGGGGATTAAGTGAACAAGATGCCAAAGCATTAATAGTTAGAGGATTTGCTGAACCAATAGCAGCATCTTTCCCAATAGAATATGCTGTTGAAATGAATAGATTAATTGATTTAGAACTTGAAGGTGCAATTGGATAGGGGGTGCAATATGGAACAACTTTTAAATAAAACTTATGTTAGAACATGTAATAATTTTAAGATAAATGAATTAAAAGTAGACTTAGATTTTAAAGAAGATAAATTTTCTGAATTAGAAATAGAATCTCCAGAATTAGACAAATTAAATATAAATAAAAGTATTAAATCTAATTTTTTAAATAAAGTTGGACTTTTTTCAAAAAAGTATTATTCACTTGAAGTATTAGTAAAAAATACATTAAGTAATAGTGTATTTATTAGTTACGATTTTTCTGATTCTAATTATTATTTAGCAGATGAAATTGTATTAAATTTAAAAGAAAATACTTCTTCTGATTTTATAATTATTTTTAAAGGTGAAAATAAATGCATCTCTAATTGCAAACTTGTTATAAATGCAGATAATAATAGTGATTCAAATATAAGCATAGTTAATTTAGTAAATGATAGTTCAAGTTCTTTTTTATCTGTCGAAAGTAATTTAAAAGAGAATGCTTTGGTTACTCATAATTATATTGATTTAGGTGGGAATTTAAAAGTATCAAATTTCTATATAGAATTAAATGGTAAAAATAGTATTTCCAATTTAAATAGTATTTATATGGGATGTAATAGTGATAGAATTGATATGAATTATTATATAAAATGTAATAATTTAAACACTAAAGGTACTATATTAAGTTATGGAACATTAAATGATTTAAGTTATAAATCTTTTAAAGGGACAATAGATTTTATAAAAGGATGTTGTAAATCAGTTGGTATGGAGCAAGAAAACTGTATGCTGTTATCTAATAAATGTAAGTCAAAATCTCTTCCAATACTTTTATGTGGAGAAGAAAATGTAGTTGGTACACATGGTGTATCTTCTGGTAAAATAGATGAAAATAAAATGTTTTATTTAATGTCAAAAGGACTTAGTGAAGTTGAAGCAAAAAAAATGATAATTAT
>JAFUEG010000358.1 GCA_017464045.1 Lachnospiraceae bacterium | reverse complement strand
CTCCAAGCAGACAGACAAGCTCACCTTCATCCAAGGTTAGATTAACATCCTTTAAAACTTCTTTATCACCATAGGATTTTGATATATTGTTGGCCCAAAGAATCTTCTGCATTTTTTATTCTCCGATACACATTATCTCATCAAAAATCAACCGTAAATTACGATAAATATCTGTAAACCGACATACTACTCCGGTAAATAATCATTGGTAAATCCGTAGCCTGACGGAATTTCATCTGATAAATCATTATCATAAAGCCATTTATAAAATGCATCCCATCTTGCCTTATCTATATAACCCCATCTTGATACTTCTGCCTTGTACTCACCTGAAATCCATTCCTGGCTCTTTTTTACAAGCTCCTCGTCAAGCTCAGGAACCTCTCTACAAAGAATTTCAGCAGCTTTGTCAGGATTTTCTATAGCATATTCATATCCCTTTTTGGTTGCCTCAAGAAATGCCTTGGCTGTATCCTCATTTTCAGCAAGCCAGTCAGTATTAGATATTATTACAGGGCTATAATAATCAAACTCAGGAGTTATATCCTTGAAATAAATCATATTGGTATCAAGACCTGCTATCTCAGTTGCGATACCTGCCCAGGCATAATAAACCCAGATTGCATCTATATCCTGCTTAAGTGCAGCAACCTCATCAGTTACATACTCCGGTATAAGATTAACCTTTGAATAATCCCCACCATCTGCTTCAACAATATTTTCAATCATAGCCTGCTCAACAGGAAGACTCCATGTAGCATAATTTTTGCCCTCAAGTCCCTTAGGAGTGGCTATATTATCCTCCTTAAGAGAGATAATACCTGAAGTATTGTGCTGCAAGATAGCTGCTACAGCTGTAACCGGTATATCATCCTCTGAGGTATATACAGGGGCAAGATAATCCTGGAAATCTATACCAAACTCTGCATCACCTGATGCAACCATCATAGTTGCTCCATCCTCAGGCGGTTGAATTATAGTTACATTTAACCCTGCATCCTCATAATAACCTTCACTCAAAGCCACATAAAAGCCGGTGTGGTTAGTATTAGGCGTCCAATCAAGAACAAGGGTTATATCCTTCATATCCTTATCAGACTTCTTCTTTTTACCACATGAACAAAGGCTGATCATCATAGCTGCCACAAGGGTAAGAATTAGTGTTTTTCTTAGCTTTCCTCTTACATTTTTCATAATTTCATATCTCCATTTCTATTATTATCTTTGTGACATAATGCTTATTATATTGTCACATTTATTTCAGGCATTTGACACAGTGCCCGGCACCGTATCACATACCTTTTTTATTCATCCTGTTTTCTAATATATTTATAAGGCATCGCCTTTTTTTGAATAAGCTTTATCACTGCCATAAGTATGAGACTTATGGCTGATACAAAAAATATCACCGCAAACATCTTATCATACGACATAGACTTTTTAACTCTGGTCATATACACAGCTAGACCGTTAAAGCCACCAAGCCACTCTGCTATCACTGCACCTACTATCGAGTATGAGGCTGCTATCTTAAGACCGGAAAAGAATTCTCCAAGTGCCGACGGAAACTTTACATGCCAGAATATCTGCCATCTGCTCGCATTCATGGATTTCATAAGAAATATCAAATCTTCATCTACTGATTCAAAGCCCTCTAAAAGACCGACTGCAATGGGAAAATACGATACCAACACAACCAAGACGACCTTAGGTGCTATACCATATGAAAACCACAGTATCAAAAGCGGTGCTATGGCAACCGGCGGAATCGTCTGGGTTAAAACCAGTAAAGGATAAAGTCCCTGTCTTACTACTTTAAATGCATCCATAAGTGCCGCGCTTACAAAGCCAAGTAACACACCCAATGCCATACCAAGAACAGCCTCTGTAAGTGTGGTTTTAGCATGCTGCATAAGCAATTCAAAATCATTTATAAATGCTTTAACTACCCTTACAGGTGATGGAAGCATATACGACGGCACTAGAGAAAATGTACAGGCAATCTGCCATATGACAAGCACAGCCACAAGTACTACACACGGAACTACAACATCCATATATTTTTTATTTTTATTATCACTAATTTTTTTTGACATTTATTTCTGCCTTTATTTTAAAAAAATCCTATATCTTTCTTAAACACAATATCTTCATTACGCACTACGCAATTCGCATTATTAACTATGTCCTATGCACTCTTCATCTGTTTGAGAACATCATTTTTGTGATGCTTTGCGGTTTTTCTTTCTATGGTAAGCTTTTCTCCATCAGGCTTATAGGTAATCTTAACATAACTCATAACGCTTGGTGCACCTGCCTCTACTGCGATGTACTGACAATGCTTTACTATATCCATAAGCACCTCATAATCGCCCTCCATCGCTGTCTCACAAGGACCGACATAATAATTAACACCTGTGCCTTTGATATAATCAATAACAGCATCTACAACTCTTATAATTTCTTCGTCACCCTGCACAGCAGGAAGAACCTGAATAGCTACATTTGCGTTCATAATATTTCCTCCGTTTAATTATATAATTTCCAAATACCTGATTATACATCGATTTGACAGCATAAAATAAGGCTTACTTCCATAAGGAAGTAAGCCAATAAATACATATAATAATAAAGCAAACTTCCTCCGCCGGCATTATCCGGATCAGGTAAAGGGATTAACCCTAAGGATTGACGGTCAATACAGACCGTCTCTCAGCCTAATTAATTAAGCACTCCTGTTTCGCTAACGATTATAATCATCAGATATAAAATTGTCAAGTATTTAAAATAATGCAAACACACACTAAAATTGCAATATGGTTAATGTGTTAATCCTTTGAATTGTAAACAGAAATCTATTTTTTATAAGGCTTATAAGTATTGCCTTCCTTATCGTTTCCCGTCCAATCGTATGGAGTAACCTGATATACGTAGTAGTTAAGCCAATTAGAATATAAAGTATTAGCATGACATCTCCACGATTTTACAGGTTTATTTGAAGGATTATTATCCTTATAATAATTTACCGGAATGTCAGGATTGATTCCCTTATCCAAATCACGCTTATACTCTTTATCAAGTGTAAGTGTATCGTATTCAGGATGTCCCGTTACAAATATATTCTTACCGCCCTCACCTATTATAAGGTATGGGCCGGTTATATCAGATTCGGCAACTATTTCAAGTAACGGATTATCGACTACCGCCTGTTTATCTATGCCTGTGTACCTTGATTGAGGTACCATAAATGTATCGTCAAAGCCTCGTATTAGCTCTGTCTTTTTATGTATAGGATAATGCTCATACACGCCTGAAAGTTTCTTATCAAGTTTTATCTTCTTAACACCGTATCTATAGTAAAGACCTGCCTGGGCACCCCAGCAGATATGAAGGGTCGAGGTAACATTTTCCTTTGACCAGTCCATTATCTCGGTAAGCTCATCCCAGTAGTCCACCTCTTCAAACTCCATAAGCTCTACAGGTGCTCCGGTTATGATAAGGCCGTCCCACTTTTTATGCTTAACAGATGCAAAATCTGTATAAAATTTTGCAAGATGAGACTCTGATACATTTTTTGACTCATATGAGACTGTTCTTATAAATGAAATGTTTACCTGAAGAGGAGTATTGGATAAGCTTCTGAGTAAGCAAAGCTCGGTATCCTCTTTTAAAGGCATAAGATTGAGGATAAGCACATCCAAAGGACGTATGTCCTGTGTGGTCGCACGATGCTCATCCATAACAAATATATTTTCATCCTCAAGTATTTTCTTTACAGGTAAATCATTAAAAACTCTAATTGGCATAATATCAAACCTTCCGTCATTTTTTTAATCATTAATTATAGTAATTATCATAATATAATCAACTTATAATTTTAAAATTATACGACATATAATTCATACTACTTGTATAATATTTTAACTCGCTCGTTATAATATAACACTTTTATATTATAACTTCAAGAAGTCCTCTTCTGAAATAATCGGTATGCCCAAATCCTTTGCTTTTTTGTTTTTTGAAGAGTTGGACATCACATCATTGTTGATAAGATAGCTTGTTTTAGCGGATACACTTCCTGCAACCTTGCCGCCTCTGTCTTCGATAAGCTTCTTTAACTCATCCCTGTTGGCAAAGCTGTTAAGAGAACCTGTTATAACAAAGGTCTTTCCCTCTAAATCCTGCTCCTTATCATTTTCCTCTTCTATAAGAGTTACCTCATTAAGTATCGCACGAAGCACTCTTATATTTTCGTCATTTGCAAAATAAGAAACTATTCCTTCGGCAATTACTTCACCTATTTTTTCTATCTGGGCAAACTCTTCTGCCGAAGCAGATATTATCTTTTCTATGTCATTTTTAAAGAATTTGCATATAAGCTTAGCTGTGGCATGTCCGATGTTTAAAATTCCGAGTCCGTACAAAACTCTTGTAAGGTCAGTATTTCTTGAAGCATTGATGGATTCTATCATATTGTCATATGACTTTCTTCCAAAGCCCTCCATATTGACGATCTCATCCTCATATCTATCCAGATGATATATATCGTATAACTCAACCAAAAAGCCCTTATCTATGAATTTCTCCAGTGTTGCTTCGGACATTCCGTCTATATTCATTGCATTTCTTGATACAAAATGTGTAAAAAGCTTTATGGATTTTGCCGGACAATCCGGATTTGGACAGTAAAGTGTCTCAACTCCGTTTTCATTCTTAAGTTCTGTCTTATTACCACAGGCAGGACAGACATCAGGCACGATAAGATTACCGCTTTTTGTTACATTTTCACTTATCTGCGGAATTATCATATTGGCTTTATATACCTTGATTGTATCACCTAGTCCAAGCTTGAGCTGCTTTGCTATGCTTACGTTGTGTATGCTGGCACGGCTTACCGAGGTTCCCTCAAGCTCTACTGTGTCAAATATCGCAACCGGATTGATAAGTCCCGTTCTTGACGGACTCCACTCTATATGGCGTAAAGTTGTTTCAGCTTCTTCATCTGCCCATTTAAATGCTATGGAGTCACGCGGAAATTTGGCTGTTCTTCCAAGCGAACGTCCGTAAGCTATATCATCAAAGGCTAAAACCAGACCATCCGATGGAAAGTCATTGGTACTTATCTTATCTGAAAATGTTTTTACAACCTCATGTATATTATCAGGTGTTACATCCTTATGCTCAACCACAGAAAAGCCAAGACCTGAAAGAAAATCAAATCTGCTGTTTACTGTCTTATCAACCTTATCATCTCCCGAATCAAGCATGGAAAATGCAAAGAAATGTACATTTCTTTTTGCTGTAATTTCATTATTTAGCTGCCTTACGGTTCCGCTGCAGAGGTTTCTCGGATTCTTATACTTTGATTCGACATCCTCAATAGTCTGGTTAATCTTCTCAAAATCTGTATATGTGATTATCGCCTCACCACGTATAGTAAGCGGATTTTTAAAGCTTATCTTGTTTGGAACATTGGCAAATACTCTTGCATTATTTGTTATTACCTCGCCTATCTCACCATTTCCTCTCGTTACTGCTTTTACAAGCTCACCATCCTCATACGTAATAACAACAGTAAGACCATCCAACTTCCAGGACATAACGCCCTTTCGTCCGTTTAGCCAAGCGGCAAGATCATCAACACTTTTAGTCTTATCAAGAGAAAGCATCGGCTCCGGATGTCTTTCTTTAGGAAGCTCACTTAAGACCTCATATCCCACCTTGGATGTTGGACTTCCCGACAGCACAAGTCCTGTTTCACGCTCAAGTGCAACTAACTCATCATACAATTTATCATATTCGAAGTTGCTCATTATCTCCCTGTCTTCCTGATAATAAGCTCTGGATGCCTCATTTAATACATTTACCAATTCTTTAATTCTTGCGGTCTTATCCATATAAACCTCCAAAACTACATTCCACAGTTTTTTCTCAATGTCTTTTCTTCCTCGGCAGTAAGTTCTCTATACTCTCCAAGCTTTAAATTGCCAAGCTTGACATTCATTATCCTGACTCTTTTAAGATGGGATACTCTTACATCAAAGTACTCACACATCCTTCTTATCTGCCTGTTTAGTCCTTGTGTAAGAACTATCCTGAATGATCTGGTTCCTACTCTTTCAACCTTACATTTTTTAGTAACTGTATCAAGAATAGGTACGCCGTTTGACATACCATCAATAAATTCATCCGTAACTGCCTTATTAATTCTTACAATATATTCCTTTTCATGGTTATTTCTTGACTTTTGAATGGCATTGGCAAGATCTCCGTCGTTGGTTAATAAAAGCAGCCCTTGTGAATCCTTATCAAGTCTTCCGACATAATTAACCTTACAGGGAAATTCCACATAGTTAAAAATACTGTCCTTATCCGCGTCCTTGGAGGTACAGACATAACCACGGGGTTTATTGTAAGCATATATAACAGTATGTGTATTTAATTTAACCGTTTTTCCTTCCACGCATACCTTTGAAGTATCGGTAACCTTAGTTCCCAAATCGGCTATTATCCCGTCAACGGTAACCTTTCCTTCTTCTATCAGCTTATCCGCCTGTCTTCTGGAACATATTCCGGCTTCACTAAGGTACTTGTTTAATCTTATTTCATTACTCATATATATTATTCTTCTTTATCCTCGATATCCGCATTTATCTTATTATAAAAATCTGCAAAGGTTGAATCTTCAGCAAGACATTGATTTATATTATCCTGTACAGACTTATACAGTGCCTGAACATCAGGACTTCCTGCCTGTACATTGATATAATCAATTACCTCCTGAGATAAAACACCATTGTTAATCTTATAATTATTGCCATCCTTCACCACATAAAACTGCTTGATATCAAGCGGCTTGCTGGTTACTCCGGTTATGGTTACATTGCTTGTTGTAAATACCAGTATCTCATTATCATTAAGTCCCGGTATCGTATAACATGTTATATTGCTGTACTCGCTTATAACCTGAGCCTTTGTCTCATAGATCATCATATCACCAAAGGCATCGGGCTCAGTAACTATATCCTTGAGCTTTTCGCTGTCACCCTTTACAAGTGCGTCATAATAATCCGCCATCAGAGCATTGATATTGACATCTGCATTGGTTTCATACGAATAGATGGTATAGAAATTTTCATCAATCGGTTCTGAAGTGTCCTCAGTTTCCTCTTTTTCTTGAATTTCAGTTGTTGCTGTTGTTTCTGTTGTAGTATTATCCTTCTTTTTCTTTTTAAATACATCAGTCTGAAAATATAAAAAGGCAGCCACTCCTGCTCCGAATATAAGCAGCCATAAGCAAACTAAAGCCACTACCTTTCCCGTGTTCTTTTTCTTCTTTTCTATTACCTTTTCTTTATCCTTTTTATCAGGAATATCATCTTCGCTTCCGATTTTATCAAAATCATCATAGCTAAATGATGTATCGTCATCGGATATATCCTCAGGAGCAACATCCTCCATGTCCTCGTCATCTATCTCGATATCATCATCTATTTCATCTTCTTCTAATTTATCTTCTTCTAATTTATCTTCTTTTATTACATCTTCTTCTATTTTATCTTTACTGGTATCTTCGTCTGTTTCTTCTTCTATATCTTCGTCTATTTCTTTTTCTGAATCTTTTTCTCCGTCCTTTTCTGATTCATCCGGATCTATGTCTTCGTCTTCTTCATCATAGCTATCCTTACTAAAAAGGTCAAAATCAGACGGTTCATCTTCAAATACATCAAAATTTATTTTATCTATATAAGTTTTCTTCTTTTTAAACATATTTATCCTCCGAATCAAACAATAAATGCACCAGATAGGAATCGAACCTACGCACATGGCTCCGGAGGCCATTGCTCTATCCACTGAGCTACTGGTGCTGAGTATAATAAAATTAAATTTGATAATTAACTTTATCTTTATCCTCTTTTAATTGATTTTTTAATTCTTCAATGTTGTCGAATTTCATTTCGGGCCTGAGAAATCTTATAAAATCAACCTTTATATCCTTTCCGTACAAATCGCCCGAATAATCCAATATATGGGTTTCGATTATAATATCAGCATTGTTTTCAGAATTGACTGATTCATTGACAGTAGGATTATTGCCTACGTTTGTTATAGCTTTATAAGCCGTTTTATCATTTTCTATATAGATTCTTGTTTCATAGGCACCTACCATCGGGAGCTTTTTTCGTTTATCAGGAATAAGATTAACCGTTGGAAAACCTATAACTCTTCCAAGCTGTTTTCCATAAACCACCTTACCTGACACAGAGTAAGGTCTTCCCATATATTTATCAACAGTCTCCACATCGCCTTTTTCAATAAGCTCCCTTATAATCGTGGAGCTTATAATCTTATCTTCCAACCTAAGCTTTTCAAAGACAACAACCTCGTAATTATATACTTCCGCATATTTCCTAAGAGTTTCAATATCTCCTGCTCTTTTGTATCCGAATCTGAAGTCCTCGCCAACAACCACATATGAGGCATGAAGCTTTTCCACAAGGATATTATTTATAAATTCATAAGGGGAAAGTCTTGAAATTCTTTCATCAAACGGACACTCACATACATAGTCCACGTCACAGCTTTCAAATATATCATATCTTTCGCTGTCAAGATTTATAACGATTTCATTAGGCATATTAATGGTAAATACAACGCTTTTTACACCCTCATCCCCGCCATCTAAAGCATTTGGATTTTTATGTTCGTTATGTGCAAGCTCGACTATTTTTCCGATTAAAAGCATATGTCCCTTATGCACACCCTCAAATTTTCCGAGTGCAACAGCCGTATTATTTAATTGTGCCTTATCATATGCTATAACTTCCACAGCAAAATCTCCATATCAAATATTTATAAAAACATCTTAAATGGAACAAATATATCATCTGCTTCATCATATCTGTATAGTGCCATAAGCTTGTCATTATCATATATTCTATACAGTTTATCCGCTTCTTTGTCACTAAGTAAACTATTATCCCGATTAAAGCTTTGAGGCTTTAATTTGTTACCGTTGGATAAAAGCTTTGCAGCCTGTGGTTTTACATCAAGTCTGTCATAATCCTTTAGCAAAACATCCATAGGAATAATGCACTTATCAAGCTCACCTTTATCTCTTAAGCTTTCAATATCCGACAGCTTATATGCATCCGAAGCCAACATACCATGAAGTTCATTTCTTGTAAGTCCGAAAAGACATGCACCGCATCCAAGCTTATCGCCTATGTCCCTGCATAAACTTCTTATATAAGTTCCCTTCGAACACTTGACATCAAAATATACATAAGGAAGCTTGATATTTATATTGTCTATGGAAATGATTTCCACGTCGCGCTTTTGTCTTTCAACCTCTATACCTGCTCTGGCGTATTCATAAAGCTTTTTTCCGTCCTTTTTTATAGCAGAATACATGGGAGGAAGCTGGCTGTAGGTACCGATAAATGAATTTACGGCATCTGTTATCTCATCCTCGCTGAGAGTTTTCCAAGAATCACTTTCATGAATTGTCTCTCCGGTGACATCCTCGGTATCGGTCTTTAACCCAAGCTGCATAGCAGCCTTATACTGCTTTGAGCTTGTTATAAGTATGTCCACAAGCTTTGTAGCTTTTCCGAGACATACGATGAGCACTCCCTCAGCCATGGGATCAAGAGTGCCTGTGTGACCTATTTTCTTTTGTTTAAGTATGCCTCTTAGCTTTGCTACCACATCAAAGGATGTAAATCCCTTTTCCTTATAGACATTTATTATTCCATCTATCAATTATATTTCCTCATCTGTTCTATAACCATATCAAGTATTTTTTTCAGATTATCCTCATAGTTTCCCTTTGCATCAAAACCTGCAGCACGTATATGTCCGCCGCCGCCAAACGCTGTTGCTATCTTACTTACGTCTATGTATCTCACGGAACGAAGACTGTATTTAAACAAATCCTCACCCTTTTGATAAGCAAGAATTGCAACCTCTACACCGTCTGTAACTCTAAGCTTATCTATTATGCCATCCGTGTCATCCTTTGTTGTATTGTATTCGTCAAATATATCTTTGGTAATGCAAGCAGTTATTATCTCGCCTTCCATATGAAGCTTTGCGTCCAGTAAAACTCTTCCCGTCAGCCTGTTTTGATTGTATGAAACCTTAAAAAATGTCTCATCGATAATATACTGACTTCTTGCACCCTTGGATATAAGCTTTCCTGCTATGCGCATGGTTTCTTCGGTTGTTGCCGGATATTTAAATACGCCTGTATCATGAACTATTCCAAGATAAAGTGCTTCTGCACAATCAGCGGAAATCTTATCATAATCCAGATAATTAAATAACACCTCACAGCATGAAGATGATTCAGGTTCACAATGAAAGAAATCTCCAAAGCCCTGATTGCTTCGATGGTGATCGAAACATATGGTGTAAGCAGCATTTTTATATATGCTGCCAAACTCTCCATGTCTGTCTGTATCGCCGCAATCAAGGGATATTCCAAGATCGTACATCTTTTCTTCCGGCGTACTCACGATACAGTCTGCTCCGTTTAAAAAACGGAATTTTTCAACAACCGGCTGAAGATAAACCACAACCTCTTTATCTGCATAATTATCCTTTATATAATTCCATAATCCAAGACAGGAACCTACGCAGTCCCCATCAGGATTCATATGACCAAAGATTGCAATGGTTTTTGAGCTTTCTATTTTTTCAATTAATTTATTCATCCTCGTCTCCATCTAAATCAGCATCATCAATTTCTGCGTCATCAATTTCAGTCTCATCAGCATCATTATTGTTGCCAACCACTTCATCAATCTTCTTTGACATCTCAATTCCATATTCTATGGAATTATCCATAACAAATATAAGCTCAGGCGTATTTCTTAAGTTGATGCTTCTGGCAAGCTCCCTTCTTATATATCCGGAGGCACTCTGAAGTCCGGCAAAAGTTTCCTTTGCCGACTCCTCATCACCTAATACGCTTATAAATGCCTTACAAAACTTAAGGTCAGGCGTAACGATAACATCCGTTACGGATGTCATCGGATTAATACGCGGATCCTTAATCTCCCTGCTTATAATACGGCTTAATTCTCTTTGAACCTCGCCATTTATTCTTTGATTTTTGTGACTTGATTTTTTCATATTAAATCCATCCTCCACATCCTGTCACAATGCTTAATAAGCTTGAATATCATCCTTAGTATCTGATTTCATTCTTATTAATCTATCGCTTATCTTGGCACCTCAACCATTATATAGGCCTCAATCTGGTCCTCAACCTTGATATCATTGAAGTCTTCAAGTACAATACCACATTCAAAGCCTGACTTAACCTCCTTGGCATCATCCTTAAATCTCTTAAGAGATGCAAGCGGTCCTTCAAATATCTGCTCACCCTCACGTGTTACTCTGACAGTTGCATTTCTTTGAATTACACCATCAAGTACATATGAACCTGCTATAGTACCAACGCCTGAAGCCTTGTAGGTCTGTCTAACCTCAGCGTGACCTATAATCTTTTCCTCATATATAGGATCAAGCATACCCTTCATGGCTGATTCTATATCTTCTATCGCATTGTATATTACTCTGTATAATCTTATATCTACCTTTTCTCTGTCTGCCACATCCTTAGCCTGATTATCAGGTCTTATATTAAATCCGATGATAATAGCATTGGAAGCGGATGCAAGTATAACGTCAGACTCATTGATAGCACCAACTCCGGAGTGAATACACTTAACGGCAACCTCCTCATTGGAAAGCTTAAGAAGACTTGCCTTAACCGCTTCTACCGAACCCTGAACATCAGCCTTGATAATAAGATTAAGGTCTTTTACATTACCCTCCTGAATCTTATTATAAAGGTCATCAAGTGACATTCTTGACTTGGTATCTGCGATAAGTCTCTCCTTGCCTCTGTTGATAAATGCATCTGAAATCTGTCTTGCTTCCTTTTCATTTGCAGTCGTCATAAAGATTTCACCTGATTCCGGAACTCCATTTAAACCAAGTATCTCAACCGGTGTTGACGGAAGAGCTTCCTTTACACTTCTGTGCTTATCATCAAACATTGCTCTTACCTTACCGTGAACAGCACCAACCGCAACATAATCACCAACCTTAAGAGTACCCTTCTGTACAAGCACTGTTGCAACAGAACCGCGTCCCTTATCAAGCTGTGCCTCTATTACTATACCTCTTGCACTTCTGTTTTTGTTAGCCTTAAGCTCAAGGATTTCAGAAGTAAGATTAATCATCTCAAGAAGATTATCAATACCCTCCTTTGTATGAGCCGATACAGGACAGAATATTGTCGAGCCGCCCCAATCCTCAGGTACAAGCTCATATTCCATAAGCTCCTGCTTAACTCTGTCAATATTGGCACTTTCCTTATCTATCTTATTGATAGCAACAATAATCTCGATACCGGCAGCTTTGGCATGGTTTATAGCCTCAACTGTCTGAGGCATAACACCGTCATCGGCAGCTACAACAAGTATAGCGATATCTGTGGACTGGGCACCTCTCATACGCATAGCTGTAAATGCCTCATGTCCCGGAGTATCAAGAAATGTTATTCTTTGTCCGTTTATCTTAACAACAGATGCACCGATATGCTGTGTTATACCACCTGCCTCACCTGCTGTTACATCTGAATGTCTGATTGCATCAAGAAGTGAGGTTTTACCATGGTCTACGTGTCCCATAACACAAACTACAGGTGGTCTTGGAGTCATAAGTGACTCATCCTCATCTTCTTCCTTCAAAAGCTCTTCTATAACATCAACCTTTTCTTCCTCTTCAGCTATGTAGTTATACTCAAGAGCAATCTCAGCAGCCTCATCAAAGGTAAGATCTGAATTTACATTATAAAGCTTTCCTGACATGAAAAGTTTTTTAATAAGCTGTGCTACAGGAACCTTAATCTTAGAAGCAAGCTCACTTACTGTAAGAACCTCAGGGAACTTTATAGACTTAATAACCGGTTCCACAGGTTCAGTCTTCTTTGGAGCCTCTTTCTTAGGTGCTTCAGACTTTTTACCTTCTTTTCTCTTATTATCCTTCTTGTTTGGCCTTTCTCTGTCAAAATCTTTTTCTCTGTCTCTATCCCTGTTATCTCTCTCTCTTTCTTTTTCGCGATCTCTTTCTTTACTTCTGTCTCTGTCTTTTCTGGATTCTTTTCTAAGCGGTTCTTCATCTGCAGAATCATTTCTTGAAAAATCTCTTTTACCTGACGATGACGGCCTTCTTTTTTCACCGTCAAACTCCTGTCTGTCTCTTCCATTTCTACCGTCTACACGTGTATATCTTCCAGGCCTTCCTTCACCACCTGAATCTCTTACCTGTCTACCCTCTCTGTCATCTCTTCCCGAAAAGTTTCT
>JAFUEG010000357.1 GCA_017464045.1 Lachnospiraceae bacterium | reverse complement strand
GTACAGACAGTAAAGTCTTTTGCACTTGAGAATAAGTTTGAAGATAAGTGGGGTGACCTGCAGTCTGATTATGTCAGAGCAAGTTATAAGACTTCAATGGTGTCCGCTACGGCAGGCCAGATAGGCCAGTTTATACAGAAGATATTTGATCTGCTGATCTTATTCTTCGGTGCTAAAGCAGTAATGGACGGTGATTTCAGTGTAGGGCAGCTCGTGGCATTCAGAATGTTATCGGGAAGAGTCAGCGGACCGGTTTTAAGATTGGTTCAGTTATGGCAGGAGTACCAGCAGGCGTCACTTTCGGTTAAGCGTATCGGAGATATATTCAATACTCCTACGGAACCGGTGCTTAGTAATAATCAGATAGCTCTTCCGAAACTAAAGGGAACCATAGCTTTTGATAAAGTAAGATTCAGATATAATCCTCAGGGTGGGGAAGTTATAAAAGATATGAGTTTCACTATCGATTCCGGAACAGTCATAGGTGTTGTCGGAAGAAGCGGTTCCGGAAAAAGCACGATATCGAAACTGATACAGAGACTCTATATACCTGAAGGCGGGAAGATAACCATCGATGGTATGGATATCTCTCTTGTAAATCCGGAAATGCTTAGAAAACAGATCGGAGTTGTGCTTCAGGAAAACTTTATGTTCAACGGTTCTGTGGCTGAAAATATATCTATACATATGCCGCAGGCCACAATGGATCAGATAATAAATGCCGCAAAAATAGCCGGAGCTCATGACTTTATACTGGAACTTCCGGATGGTTACAACACTGTTATAGGTGAAAAGGGAGTTGGCCTTTCGGGAGGCCAGAAACAACGTATAGCTATAGCAAGAGCTATACTTGGTAATCCAAGAATACTCATCTTTGATGAGGCAACATCTGCCCTGGATTATGAATCAGAAAGTATAATCCAGCATAACCTGAAGGATATCTGCAGAGGAAGAACTGTTCTTATAATAGCACACAGATTATCAACTCTTCGTGATGCGGATAAGATAATGACGATAGATAGAGGAAGTCTTGTGGAATATGATACTCATGAGAATCTTTTGAAAAAGGGCGGACTATATAGTGACCTTTATCATATGTAGCAGAGGGGTGATGTAAATGGCTGAGAATGAAAAAACAACTGCTGCAGAATATCTTCTAAAGGCAGAGAAAAGGCGTGATAACAGATTGAAATATGACTTCATGCCGTCAATGCTTGAGATAATTGAGAAACCTGCCAACAAAGTCGGAACGATCATTATATATACGATATTTACTCTTGTTGCAGTTGCTATACTATGGGCGTGTTTATCAAGGGTCGATGTGGTTGTTACAGCAAGCGGAACTATCATGCCCCAGGGAAAGCTGAGTATAGTACAGACAGCGTCCGGAGGGACGATTTCATCCATCAACGTGCGTGAAGGAGATTACGTGAATACGGGAGATGTTCTTATAGAAATGGACACCGATAGTTTATCTATCGATATAGATAAGCTTTATGTCGAGAGACAGATTCTAAAAGATGAGATTGATATATATTCAAAGGTGCTGCTTGGCGTTGAGCTTCAGTATCTTACGGTTGATTCCTATGACGGAGATTCAAAGAATGCCGTTATGGGCATAGTAAACAGTGATATAAGTTATCATAGTGAACTTGATGTCCTGGAAGGGGAACTTGAAACAGCAAAATTGAATAAGGAAATGGCTGATATTCAGCTTGAAGAATATAAGTCATCAGGTACATCAAGACAGAGAGAGTCACAGGAACTGAAGATAAAACAGAGCGAGCTTGCAGTAACTGAGGCAGAGCTTAAGATAGATAATGCAAAATCAAAGTATATAACAGGAATCAATCAGCAGCTTAGTGAGCTAAGAGCTAAGCTTGCCGAAACAGAAGCCAATATAGAAAAGTATGAACTTGCAGAAAGCGGACAGATGATAATAGCACCTGTATCAGGATATGTAAACAGCATAGATGTAAATACTATTGGTCAGTATACAGCAGCAGGAACGCAGCTTATAACGATTGTCCCGGATGGCGCAGCTTTAGAGATGGACTGTTATGTCAAAAATATGGATATAGCAGATATAGAAACAGGCATGGATGTGCAGATAAAGCTTGAGGCTTATCCATATAACCGGTACGGTACAGTGAATGGGAAAGTATCTTATATCAGCCCGAGTTCTTTTACAAATGAAGAAATGGGAAGTGTATATCTGGTCAAAGTTCAGCTTACTGACGTTCCGGAAGATATAAATGTTATATCAGGACTTACAGGTTCTTTGGAGATAAAAACAGGAACAAGGAGTGTGATGAGTTACTTCCTGGAGCCGATAACTCAGGGATTGGGAAATTCAATGAAGGAGAAGTAAGAATGAAGGAAAAAAGATATGGTTATGGATAAAGCTATAGTTTTATAGTTAGTACAACTTTATTGATAAAAGGAATAACAGAGGAGAAAAATGAATAATAGAAAACAAATTACTGAGAAACAAATAGATATTTTGAAAAAAGCAGGAATTCCAGAAATGTGGAATAAAAATTATGCTGGAGAATATGTTCAAATTGGCGAGAATATTTTAGTGAGTCTAGGTGGACAAGGACATATGGATGAAAAATACAATATCCTAAGCAACACTGAAAAGTATTGGGGGGGGATAATTGATAATATTCCATTCATAGTTACAACGTTTAGTTATAAAGAGACCGTAGAGGAAGATGTATATAACCTATATATAAGAATAGATGTTATTAGTGTCAAGACTGAGAAAATAGAAGTTGAACAGTTTTTAAATGAGTTTAGGAAATTAGTTATAGATTATGGAATGGTGTTGCCCCGAAGTAGGATAGCATCATGTACGTTTGTGAATAAACCCAAAATAGAATATATCCAATAGAATATATCATACAAATAAAGAAATAAGACATGCTGGAGGAAGACGAGTGAACACATTAAATGAAGAAGATTTTACGGATATAATAGAATGGATAAAAAAATGGAGAGAAAATCATGGAATAAATGGTAATGAAGAATTATCCTTAAATCAGGCGATAGAATTTACAAAAGAGTTATACGGTAAAATTGATGAATTAGGGTATTATGATTTGCCATCTAATGCAGAAATAGTTCCATATAGTACTGATTTTAAAAATACATATTCATGGAAAATTGCAGATGGATTGTCTAATAATTCAACAAATCTATTTTATATATCAGACACAAAAGCTGGTCGGCTACTTAATTCGGATATATTCCTTGATAATGTAAGATTAACGTTAGGAAGTGAAAAATTAGCAGATTCTTTAACTGGGTCGAGCGCAAAATATGCATTTGAAAATTCGGGTATAAAGATATTATCACTGAATGACGAAGTGTCAAAAAATGTTATGGAAAGATATGCGTGTAGAGATGTTTTTACAATAACACCTAATGCCTCAGATTATAATGTTTGGATGAGAACGGAATTACCAATAATCATAAATAAAAGTTCGGTAAAGAGTATTAATGGAATTCCGCGATGCGTTCTTAAACAGATTTATGACGATAATATACAATTGGGAGAAGAATTTGCACTAAAGCGTGTCTCGGGTATTATTTCAGAGATGTCAAGATATCAAATGTCACAGTTGAAGATTTATGATATATCTAAAATAGGTGATTTAGAAACTATATTCGGAGAAAAATATGCCAACATTGCGGCAAAAGGTAAAATGATAGTTGATACAAGGGTATTTGAGTATAGCGAAAGTCCTAAATTACCAGATTACATTTTTGACGAGAATAGCATAACTGAAAATCTTTTATCATATGATGTGATTTTAAAGAATGAAATGCTTTCGGTTGATGATTTTAAGGATTATTATGATACATTACATTTTGCTAATGAATCATTAAAAGGTAAATTTGCTGTAG
>JAFUEG010000356.1 GCA_017464045.1 Lachnospiraceae bacterium | reverse complement strand
TCTGATTTTACCTTCTGACCAGAATTTTGATACATCTCTTTCCTGTTCGTGTAGAACACTATCATCTGCTTTATATTGACTTTTATCTTTAGTATTTGTAAGAGATTCAGGATTTACTCTTTCTTGTCCGTCGAATAGAAGTACATTTACGATGTCAGCAAAAACATCGTTGTAATCCTCAAGTAGTTTTTCGGCAATGTCTTTCTCTGCCATTCCCACTCCTCCTTTACGTTATTTAATTTTCTCTTGCAAATACTTTTATTAAGTTCTAACAAATTACAACTTGATAATCTTATTTTAATAAATCCTATATTATAAATCAATATACAAATTTATTAACTTAATAAACCAATTCATACATTCTTCCACTTAACAAAAAAAATTTTTGCTTTAATATAAATCTCATAGTAAATTAATCTATCCACGCGAAGCGTGTTGGTTAGACCGGGGAGTAGTAAAATAATTAAAGCCTCAGACAGATGCTAAGCATAGCGTTAAGCGACAGCGTGCTATGCGTGTATCTTGTATGAGGCTTTAATTATTTTATTACTCAATCCAGTATAACCAAAAACGCCCTCTGCATAAGCAGAGGATGTTTTTTAATTTCAAAGAAAAATCTTATCTCGCCTAACGGCTCGATATCTTCATTCGCAAAATGCCGGTTCAAGCAAGCTTGACCGTCGCTTTGCTCATTTTCTTATAAAGCAAATGATCCTTCTTCTCCATCAGCTGTGAAGTAAACCATACCAGTTTCCGGCTGATAATATACGTTTAACTCCTTGATTGACTTCTTACCTGAAGTTTCAACTGCCTTAGCAACGATATCAGCTGTTGCTACCTGTCCGCCTGCGAACTCGATAACTACGTTCTCCTTAGCTGCCTTAGCTGGAGCTGCCTTCTTAGCAGGTGCTGCCTTCTTTGCTGGAGCTGCCTTCTTAGGAGCTGCTGCTTTCTTAGGTGCTGCTGCCTTCTTTGCTGGAGCTGCTGCCTTAGCAGGTGCTTCCTTCTTTGCAGGCTCAGCCTTCTTTGCTGGAGCTGCCTTCTTTGCAGGTGCTGCCTTCTTTGCTGCTTCCTTAGCTGGAGCTGCTTCCTTCTTAACCTCAGCCTTAGCTGCTTCTACCTTTGCCAGAGTTGAATCTACTGTTGCTTTCTTAACTGCCATTTTTGTTTTCCTCCGTATAAAATTTGAATTGTATCATAAATCTTTATGTCTATCTTATGTCTGCTATAAATAGGATATTACGCTTTTTTATTTTATTTTGCAAGCCTTTAAAAAAATTTCTTATATATTTACCAATTGAATCAGATAATATTTCCAAAAAATATAAAAATTGCACAAGTGAAAAAACAAAAAAACAACGGTATATGTTAGTATTATTCGAATACTAACGCCGGATATTATTTATTCTTCATTTATAGATTCTAAGCATAATATATCTTTGTAAATCTTTTTTAAAAAATCCAAGAACGCATGTTAGTAGTATTTTATTACTATCATTTCGCTGTTATCAACAAAAAAAGACTGTCACATATCATAACGTGACAGTCTTTTTTTTGTACTGAAAATTATTAGTTGTAATTTTCGATACATCTCTGGAACATGCTCTTATCAATTCCGCAGTTTGGACATACCCAATCATCAGGTAAATCTTCAAATGCAGTTCCCGGAGCTATTCCGTGTTCAGGATCTCCTACCTCAGGGTCGTAGGTGTAGCCACATGGGTTGCAGAAATACTTATCCATAGTAAAAGTCCTCCTTATATATTATTTTTTTACTAACCAAAATATCTTTGAAGTAATCCGGCAAATGCCTTTCCGTGTCTTGCCTCATCTCTTGCCATCTCATGAACTGTATCATGTATAGCATCAAGATTAGCAGCCTTAGCTCTCTTAGCAAGATCAGTCTTACCGTTTGTTGCTCCGTTCTCAGCATCAACTCTCATCTGAAGATTTTTCTTAGTTGAATCTGTTACAACCTCACCAAGAAGTTCTGCAAATTTTGCTGCATGCTCTGCTTCTTCAAAAGCTGCCTTTTCAAAATACATACCAACTTCAGCATAGCCTTCTCTATATGCAACTCTTGCCATAGCAAGATACATACCTACCTCTGAGCATTCTCCCTCAAAATTAGATCTAAGATCAGCGATTATATCCTCACTTACTCCCTGAGCAACTCCAACTACATGTTCAGATGCCCAAGTCATCTCACCTTCCTGTGCCTTAAACTTTTCAGCAGGTGCCTTACATACAGGACAAAAGTCAGGTGCTGTGTCACCCTCATGTACATATCCGCATACAGTACAAACAAATTTCATAATAATACTCCTCCTTATATTTATAATGTAACCTTTTATAAGCCCGCATATAATAATCATATTATTATGCCAGCTTATTATCCTTTTTAAAACAATAATTGCGAAACTAAGTAATCTTTATCAAGTTTCGCAATCATTAAATCTTACCATATAAAAACGATAACAATTACTGTCTTATATGGTAACATATGAAGTTGTTAAAGTCAAGTTGAAGACGCCAAAAAACCACGCATTTTCAAGGGTTAGCGTGCCCTAACTACCCGAGCATATTTGACACAATTTCATCAAGATGCATACCGTTGGAACCCTTAATCAAAACTATATCATCCGGCTGCATTACCGATAAAAGATAGAGTGCAACTTCACCGTTATCTTTAAATCTGTAACACTTGATATTCGAATCTGAAGCCTCAACCGCATCTGCTATATGCTGTGACAACTCACCTACCACAATCAGATCATCTATATTCTTCCTGGCAAGATGTTCTCCCACCTCAGTATGATACTTTACACTGTTTTCTCCAAGTTCAAACATATCACCGAGTACAACCAGTTTTCTGCCCTCATTTGAAACCTCTATCTCATCCAAAACATCTATGCTTGCTTTCATGGAATCAGGACTTGCATTGTAGGTGTCATCAATGATTGTATATTTGCCGGGTATATGAAGCAGCTTAAGTCTTAATCCCTGAAAGCTTTCAAACTGCTCGGCTGCCTTCTTCACATCAAGCTTCATATAATCAGCAATCGCAAGACCGGCAAGTGAATCTATAACATTATGATTACCAAGCGCATTTAAAACTACCCTGA
>JAFUEG010000355.1 GCA_017464045.1 Lachnospiraceae bacterium | reverse complement strand
TTGATACTAATTAGATATTGCTAAATATTCTTCGGGACGCAGAGGTCGCAGGTTCGAATCCTGTCGCATCGATTAAGAAACGGGGTACAGTTTGTACCCCGTTTCTTAATCAAGGTAACAGAATCGAAAATTGAGCTTTTGTAAGGAGCGAACGCATAGTTCGGGCGCAGAGTCGCAGCTTGCCGGTGGCAAGCGTTAAGAGAGGACCGAGTCGGGAGACGAGACCGCAGGTTCGAATCCTGTCGCATCGATTAAGAAAGACATCTAAAGATGTCTTTTTTTTATTAAATACTTTTATATATAGACTTTAAAAAGTTTGTAGTGTAAAATATTCACAGAGAAATAATAATTCAAAAGGAAATAATTATGTATAAGGAAAAAATCAATATTTTAAAAGAAAATATATGCAAACGATTTACGGGAAAGGATAGTGTGGTTGATAACCTTATCATAGCTTTATTGGCTGGTGGACATGTTTTAATTGAGGATGTACCGGGGGTGGGTAAGACTACATTGGCTAAATCACTGGCGGAATCAGTGGCAGCAGACTTTGCACGTGTTCAGTTTACACCTGATACTTTGCCGACAGATATCCTTGGAACCTCGGTCTACAGTTCTAAGAATGAGAACTTTCATGTTGTGAAGGGACCGGTTTTTCATCAGTTTTTACTTGCAGATGAGATAAATCGTACTTCGCCGAAAACGCAGTCGGCACTTCTAGAGGCAATGGAGGAAAGACAGGTTACGATAGATGGAGAAACCTTTGAATTACCAAGACCTTTTATGGTGTTGGCAACTCAAAATCCATCAGAGCAGATTGGCACTTACCCACTGCCTGAGGCAGAACTTGACAGATTTCTTATGAAGATATCAATTGGTTATCCCGGTAAGGATATGCAGAATGAATTGGCTCATCGTTTTCTGACAGGTAAATTTGAGGAAAAGATGATTCCTGTTCTTTCTGTCAAAGAGGTTTTGGAAATGATGGATGATGTAAAAAAGGTCATTATCAAGAATGAACTTTTGGAATATGCGCTTACTATCGTAGAAAAGACACGTTCTTTAAAAGAGGTTGTATATGGACTGAGTCCGCGTGCAGGTCTTGAACTTTTAAGGGCATCTCAGGCATGTGCATATGTACGAGGAAGGGATTTTGTCATACCGGAGGATATTATCGATATGGCTAAGGTTGTGTTTCCGCACAGGCTGCCTCTTACTACCGAAGCACGCATAAGTCGTTTTACAGGATATCAGCTTATTATTGATGTGGTTGAGAAGGTAAAACGACCTAAGTAAAGATGATAAAATTTAAAAAATATATACGGAACAAAAAAATTAAAAGTGTAAAATGAAAAAAGATAATAAGAAACAGAAAAAAAGAAGAAAGAGACTCCGAGTGCCGCAAATAATATATCTTGCGGTGCTTATTGGTTCCACGGTATTAGTAAGCAATCGCGGTGGGGCTTTTTCTTATATGCTTTTTTATGCAACTCTTATCTATCTTCCATGTTCATTCCTATATATAATATATATGCGTGTGGTAATTCGAATTCATCAGGATATCAACTCATTTTTATTAAAAAAACGCACAGATGAGGATTATACACTTGTGTTGGAAAACTCTGGTTTTCTTCCGCTTTCGGGCATACGGCTTTATACGGACGAAAAAATTACAATTTTCAGAGATGAAATTACTCTTGATATGGTAAGTCTTTTGCCGAAAGAAAAAAGAGAATTTTCAACAAAGATTTCATGTCGTTTTGCAGGAAGTTATGCTGTGGGAATAACAAGAATTTCCTTTTCCGATATTTTTGATATAATCAGAATGCAGATGAAAATACCTAATCCTTTAAATGTTCAGGTTTTACCTATGGTAACATCTGTTGCAGCAGAGGATATAAGCCGTGCAATGTGGGATATGCAGGGTGGAAATATGAACATTCGGTTAAAGGAATATGAAGACACTTTAGGCAATGATGTAAATCGATATGTATCTGGGGATCCCATAAACAGAATTCATTGGAAAAACTTTGCACGTAGTGAAGTACTATATGTTCGTAAGCCTGAAATAAAGGATTCTCAACTTGTCTCAGTTGTACTTAATGCTGTAAAGTGTGATGGAAGTAATGAGATGCTTTCTCGTCGTGACCGCTTTCTCGAGTATGCTGTTTCTGTTGCGGGATGCTTTGCAAAGCAAAAACGTCCTATACAGTTTTATTATTATAATGCCGGGGTAAAGCGCATATTAGTTGAGGATTATGATAGTTTGTGTGTGTTTTATACGGAGATTTCAAAAGATTTAGTGCTTCGTGGGGATTCTTCCGAGACAGGTGCTTTACTTCTCTCGTGCGCCCATGAAAAGCATATTCCCGTTTTTTTGCTCTCGGAAGGGGATGAACACTTATGTCCGGTTTAAAAGAAAAAACATGGAATTTTTTGTTAGATATTGCATTATGGTATGCTTCTTGTCTGCCGGTTGTTTTTTGGCTTTCCGATAATACGCATATTGGTATTTCAATATGTTTTTTTCTGTGCTATTTTACAATTTTCTTAATGATAACATTTTTACTTGGATTATATGATTATGCAGGATTGACTATTTACATTCTTCCGGTTGTTCCAATTGCTGTGCTGTTGATCTTTCGTGATTATGTTCTTTCAATTAATGTTTTAATGGCTTTTTTTATATTTTTACTGATATACATTTTATATGGAGCTAAATTAAGAAAAATTGGATTAATTTTAATCACGATTTTCCATAGTGTTCTTTGGATTCCACAGAAAGACTGTGATAAGATTATTGCAATAAGCATTATCTATCTGTTTATTGCTGTAATTGTTGAGTGGGTAAGTAAATCACCAAAGCATTGGACGGTACTTGTATTTATTGTATCTGTTATTCCTTTTTTTATTCCTGTAAGCGTTGAATCCATACAATGGAAATACATTAAACGTGCCATAGAG
>JAFUEG010000354.1 GCA_017464045.1 Lachnospiraceae bacterium | reverse complement strand
TGTTGCTTTGATTTTTCCTAAACCGGTAACAAATCTTGATTTTTTGCAGCTTTTGTTACCAGTTTGCTTTCTTATGTTGTTTTGATTTTTCATAAACCGGTAACAAATCTTGATTTTTTGCAGCTTTTGTTACCAGTTTGTCTTCTTATGTTGCTTTGATTTTTCCTAAACCGGTAACAAATCTTGATTTTTTGCAGCTTTTGTTACCAGTTTGCTTTCTTATGTTGTTTTGATTTTTCATAAACCGATAACAAATTTCGATTTATCGATCAGGGGGTGGTAGGATATGGGTGTAACTGCCGACCCTTGCTCTGATAAACCGGAGTTTATATGTTTATTCATTTTCTTCGTCTTCATTTTCTTCTTCAACCGGTGATATGGTTACAAGTATACGGTCGATTCGGTTTTTGGTTACGTTTAATACCTTGAAATGTATGTTTTCATAATCAGCTTCATCGTCTTTTTTAGGAAGCTTATCCATTATCTCGATTACGAAGCCGCCAAGGGAGTCGTAGTTATCAGAGGTAAGGTTGGTACCTATAGCATCATTTAAGTCGCTAAGCTTTATAGATGCTTCGATATCATATACATTTTCCTCTATTTCCTTGATGAGGTTATTTTCGTCTTCGTCATATTCATCACGGATTTCACCGACTATTTCTTCTATCAGGTCCTCCATGGTTATGATACCTGAGGCTACACCGTACTCGTCGATTACAATAGCCATGGTAACTGCGGAGGTTTTAAGGTCAGCGAAAAGCTGACTTGTTTTTTGGTGCTCGTATACGTAGACGGGCTTTCTTAAGATACTTCTTAGGTCGAAATAATCCGTATCATTTATCTGGCTGTAGTAAAACAAATCCTTCAGATAAAGTATGCCGATTATATTGTCCTTGCTATCCTCGTAAATTGGTATACGGGAGTAGGATTCGGACATAAATATCGCAATAAGCTCATCATAGGTAGATACCACATCAGCGCAGACTATATCTGCTCTTGGTATCATTATATCCTTACAAAGTGCATCGCCGAAATCAACCACATTTGAAATCATGAATTTTTCTTCAGGCTCTATAACACCATCCTCATGACTTACATTTACGACTGTTCTTAACTCCGATTCGGTCATCTGGTTGTTGTCTGCATTTATATCTATTCCAAATATTTTATATATGATTCCTGTTATAAGATTTAGAAGCCATATAACAGGAGTAAGTATGAACATCAGCCATGCTATAGGATATACAAATGTCATAGAAAGCTGTAGTGAATACTTGGCAGCAAGTGTCTTTGGAGTTATCTCACCGAAGACAAGTACAAGAAATGTAAGTATTCCTGTTGAATATCCTATATATTTACTGCCAAATACGTCTGTACAAAGTGCTGTTGTAAGAGCAGAGGCAGATATATTGACAATGTTATTTCCAATCAATATGGCGCTTAAAAGTTTGCCAGGCTTTTCGGTAACCTTTAAGACCTTTTTTGCTGATTTGCTTCCTTCATCCGCTCTGGCTCGAAGCTTGAGTCTGCTAACTGTTGTAAGCGCTGTCTCCGAGGATGAAAAAAAAGCGGAAAGTAAAAGCAATACAATAATAATTACAAGTAAAATACTGGGACTTGCGTCCACAAAATCATCTCCTTTTTTGTAATATAGCTTAATATAAGGTAATTTTATAGATGTTTATTTTATATACAATATGTTATAATGTCAAGTATAATACGGAAAATCAGTGTTTGATTGTTCAAATATAAAAAGGAAAACTGGAGTTACAGCTAAGTGATTGAAAAAGATAAGAACAATGATGGCAAAATAAATGATGACAATATTGATGATGACAAGATTAATAATAAGATTATTTCAAAAAGAGATTTGATTTTTATACTTATCCTTTTGGCTCTTTCAATTGTGATCGTTTTGATAATGCATTTTAATAAAAGGACAGGATATAATGTCAGAATCTCAGCAGACGGAAAAACTGTAAAAACCCTTTCGCTTGATAAGGATACAGAATATGTTTTTGAAAGTGATAAGGGTTATAATATTGTCGTAATAAAGGATGGGGAGGTTTGTGTTAAGGAGGCAGACTGCCCTGATAAAATATGTGTTAATCACAAAAAAATAAGCAATGTTGGAGAGACGATTATATGCCTTCCGCATAAGCTGGTGGTTGAGATTACGGAGTAGTAGTGAAGAATTTTTTGGATACCACATAACAGATATATTATAATCGATGAAGAATTATGAAAGAATTACACAATTATGAAAGATTATGAAGAATTATGAAAAATGACAAATATAAAAGAGAAAAACCGACAATCTCATCCTCACGCATGACGGCTCTTTGCGGAGTTTTTATCGCACTTGCCATGGTGCTTTCATATCTCGAATCACTGGTACCAATAAGCTTTGCGATACCGGGCATAAAGCTTGGACTTGCCAATATCGTTACGATAATAGCACTTGTTAAGCTTGGTCTTAAGCCGGCACTTATTATAAGCGTCGGAAGAGTAATTCTTTCAGGTCTTTTATTTGGAAATCCGGCTACAATTATGTACAGTATGGCGGGAGCTTTGCTCAGCATCGCCGTTATGTTTATTGTAAGGAAGCTTAAGCTTTTAGCCATAACAGGTACAAGCGTATGCGGTGCGGTGGCTCACAATCTTGGACAGCTTATCATTGCCGCTATCGTAATTGAAAATACAAAGATATTTTATTATATGGCTGTTCTTTCCGTATCGGGAATAATCGCAGGTGTTCTTATAGGACTGCTTGAAGGGATTATTATTAAAAATATAAATTTTTGATATATAGCGTGAGCCTTGACATAAGTTTAGGACAATATATAGGAGAGGTGCTTAGCATAGCGTTAAGTGGCAACGTGCTATGCGAGTACCTCTCCTATATGCTGTAAGAAAAATAGTGTGTCAAGGCTCACGCTATATGTCACATTTTTATTGTAAAAATCCCTGCTCCGTAGTAAAATATTTACAAATATTTTAATTGCGGGGTAAATGCGATGAAATTAACATTTAAGGGTGGTATTCATCCATATGAGGGCAAGGAACTCACTATGGATAAAGATGTAATCGAATATCTTCCAAAGGGCGATGTAGTATATCCATTGTCTCAGCATATAGGCAAGCCGGCAAAAGCTATTGTGAAAAAAGGTGACCATGTGCTGGCAGGCGATCTGATAGCCGAGGCAGACGGATTTGTATCAGCCAATATTCATGCTTCTGTATCCGGAATAGTCAAGGTGATTGAGCCAAGACTTACATCCTCCGGTTCTAAAGTAGAATCCATCGTTATCGAAAATGATGGTCTATACGAATCAAAAGAATTTGTCCCAAATGACAAGAAGATAAGTGAATATTCTAAGGAAGAAATAATCGGAGCCATAAAGGATGCCGGTATTGTTGGTATGGGTGGAGCAGGCTTTCCTACTCATGTTAAGCTTTCTCCTAAAGAGCCGGATAAGATTGACAGGATTATAGTCAATGCTTCCGAATGCGAGCCTTATCTTACTTCTGATTACAGAAGAATTATGGATGAGGCGGATAAGGTTATCGATGGTCTTAGACTTGTTCTCAGTCTGTTTCCTGGTTCTAAAGGAATTATCGGAATTGAGGACAATAAGCCAAAGGCGATAGCACTTCTTAAAGAGAAACTTGCGGATGATCCGGATATAACCGTAAATAAGCTTAAGACAAAGTATCCGGAGGGCGCTGAGCGTCAGCTTGTCTATGCCAATACGGGAAGGTATATCAATTCAAAGATGCTTCCTGCAGATGCAGGCTGCATAGTACATAATGTCGATACGGTTTATGCCATAAGCGAGGCTGTAAGAGAAGGTAAGCCTCTTATGGACAGACTTGTTACAGTTACGGGAGATGCAATTGAAAATCCTGTAAATATTAAAGTTAAGCTTGGTACAAGCTATAAGGAGCTTGTAGAGGCGGCAGGCGGATTTAAGAAAGATCCTGCCAAGATTATTGCCGGCGGACCTATGATGGGCAAGGCAATATATACCCTTGACCTTCCGGCAACCAAATCATCCTCTGCCATACTTTGTATGACTAAAGATGAGGTTACAGAGTATGAAAGCAGCGCATGTATAAGATGCGGACGCTGTGTATCGGTATGTCCGGGAAGAGTTATGCCTAATATGCTTTCAGATCTTGCAGAGGCAGGTGCAATAGATGAATATGTTGCAAATAACGGTATGGAGTGCTGTGAGTGCGGATGCTGCTCATACGTATGTCCTGCCAAGAGGCATTTGACACAGACGATAGCAGGTACGAGAAAGCTTGTACTTGCCAACAGGAAAAAATAAAAGGAGGAGAAAGTGATGGACGAAAAAGAATTAAACCTTAAAATATCAGCTTCTCCTCACGTGAGAAGTGATGCGACTACCGCAGATATCATGTCGGATGTAATGATAGCGCTTGTTCCGGCAACCGCCTTTGGCGTATATCTTTTTGGCATGCATGCTGCACTGCTTGTGCTTGCCTGCGTAGTTTCAGCGGTGCTTGCAGAATTTATTTATGAAAAAATGTTTAAGCTTCCTGTCACAATAGGAGATTTTTCGGCAGTTGTTACAGGACTTTTACTTGCTATGAACCTACCGCCTGAACTTCCGATATGGATGGGTGTGCTTGGTTCTGTTTTTGCGATAATAGTTGTAAAACAGCTTTTTGGAGGTTTGGGTAAAAACTTTATGAACCCTGCCCTTGCCGCGAGATGCTTCCTGCTTTTATCCTTTGGAGCATCTATGACAAGATTTGTATATGACGGTGTTACAACAGCTACACCTCTTGCACTTCTTAAAAACGGAAGTTCTGTAAATCTTAAGGATATGTTTTTAGGATTTACCGGTGGTACGATAGGTGAGACCTCTGCTTTGGCACTTCTTATCGGAGCTTGCTATCTTCTTATCAAGCGTGTTATAAGCCCTAAGATACCTCTTGTTTACATAGGTACATTTGCAATTGCCATGACTATATATGCAGTTGTTAAGGATAAGGATGTAGTCAATTTTGTTCTTTGTGAAATCTGTGGCGGCGGACTTATGCTTGGTGCATGGTTTATGGCTACTGATTATGTCACTTCACCGATTACCCCGGTCGGAAAGATTATATACGGTATAATACTTGGACTTTTGACCTTTGTACTTAGAATATTTGGAAACGGTGCAGAGGGTGTTTCCTATGCAATCATAATGTCAAACATTCTCGTACCTCTTATCGAGATGGCAACCAAGCCGAAGGCATTTGGTGAGGGTGCGGAACTTTCCGAAGAAGATAAAAAGAAGAAAAAAGATGAGAAAAATGAAGATAAGAATGTTGGGGCGAATGATGCCCAAAAAGAAGAAAACTCATCTAAAGAACCAAAGGATGTTAAGGGAATCATGAAAGCCATCTGTGCAATTATGCTTATCACTGTAATTATGGGAGCAATACTTGGTGCAGTCTATAGTATAACTAAGGATCCGATAAGCAAGGCAGAAGAAAAGGCGAAGCAGGAAGCTTATAAAGAGGTGTTCCCTGAAGCAGTGGAAATCGTTACTGATGAAACTATAGATTATAAACAAATTAATGAAATAATTAAGAGCTTTGGATATACTCATGATACTATAGATGAGATAAGTTTCGCTACAGATGGAGCCGGAAATGTGATTGGATATATTGTTGTTGTAACCAATGATAACGGTTATGGCGGTGATATACAGATGGTTGTTGGCATGAAAACAGATACAACCATAACAGGACTTGCGTTCCTTACTCTTGATGAAAGTCCGGGACTTGGTATGGAGGCAGATAAGCCTAAATTTAAGGATCAGTTTATCGGAAAACATGAAAAATCATATGAGTATTCAAAGACAGGTGCAGTTAAAGAAAATCAGATTGATGCAATATCAGGAGCAACAATTACAACTTCAGCTGTTACAGATGGCGTAAATGCAGCTGTGGCTATTATTAATATATCGGGAGGTGAGTAAGATGGGAAAAAATACAGAAAGACTATACAATGGTATAATCAAAGAAAATCCTACCTTTGTTCAGATGCTTGGTATGTGTCCTACACTTGCAGTTACCACATCTGCCATAAACGGACTTGGAATGGGACTTACAACAATGGTTATTCTTACTCTCAGCAATATCATGATTGCTCTTTTGAGAAAGCTTATTCCTGATAAGGTAAGAATTCCTGCATTTATAGTTATAATAGCTTCATTTGTTACTGTGGTTCAGTTCTTACTAAAGGCATATATACCAAGCTTAAATGCAAGCCTTGGTCTTTATATACCGCTTATCGTTGTAAACTGTATTATCCTCGGACGTGCAGAAAGCTATGCTTCAAAGAATCCTGTTATACCGTCAGCCTTTGATGGTATAGGTATGGGACTTGGTTTTACCATGGGTCTTACAATTATAGGTATTATAAGAGAGATTCTCGGTTCCGGAAGTATATTCGGACATGTGATTTATTCGGGATATAAACCTGTCGGTATATTTGTAATGGCACCGGGAGCATTTCTTGTGCTCGCCTTTGTGGTTGCTTTTATTAATAAGCTTAATATCAATAAGGCAAAGAAAAACGGTACTGCACCGGCTGCTTGCAGACTTGATGATTGTGCAGGCTGCAGCAATGTCCTTTGTGCAGGAAAAGTAAAGGAGGAGGATTAGAACTATGAATATTATTTTGTTAGCAATTTCAGCAGCCTTTGTAAATAATGTTATCCTGGTTCAGTTCCTTGGTATATGTCCTTTCCTTGGCGTTTCCAAGCAGATAAAGACGGCAGCAGGTATGGGCGGAGCAGTTATATTTGTTATGGCTATATCCTCGACCGTTACAAGCCTTATATATTACTTCATACTTGAACCGCTTAACATAGCATATCTTAATACGATTGTTTTCATACTGGTTATAGCAGCATTAGTACAGTTTGTTGAAATGTTCCTTAAGAAGGCAGTTCCGGCGCTTTATAAGGCACTTGGTGTTTACCTTCCGCTTATAACCACAAACTGTGCAGTACTTGGTATTGCCATATCAAATGTTGACAGCGGATATAACATTTTAGAATCGATTGTAAACGGAATATTCTCAGCAGTAGGATTTGCAGTGGCACTTATCCTTATGGCCGGAATCAGAGAAAAATTAGATAAGAATGACAGTATCCCTGAAAGTTTCAGGGGAACACCTATTGTTCTTATATCTGCAGGACTTATGGCAATAGCCTTTGCAGGTCTTGCAGGACTTATATAGGGAGGGGGATTTTTAGATGGATATTAATGCGGTACTTATAGCTGCAGGCATAGTCGGTGTGGTTGGCATACTTGCGGGAATTCTCCTCGGTGTAGCGAGTGAAGCTTTTAAGGTAAAAGTTGATGAAACAGAGATTAAGGTAAGAGAGGCACTTCCGGGTAATAACTGTGGTGCCTGCGGATTCCCGGGATGTGATGGACTTGCGGCAGCTATTGCAAAGGGCGAGGCAAAACCGGGAAGTTGTCCTGTGGGTGGAGAGCCTGTAGCTAAAGTGATAGCTGAGATTGTCGGCGGAGATGCCGATGTAGAAAAGATGGTTGCCAATGTAAGATGCAAGGGTGATTGCAATAAGGCAAAGGAAGCTTACGAATACGTAGGCCCTAAGGATTGCCGTATAGCAGCCAATTCACCGGGAGGCGGCCCTAAAGGATGTTCTTACGGATGTCTTGGATTTGGAAGCTGTGTGAAGGTTTGTCCTTTTGATGCGATACATATAGAAGACGGAGTAGCCGTAGTGGATAAGGATAAATGTAAGGCATGTGAGGCATGCGTTGCGGTATGTCCGAGACATATCATCGAGATAGTTCCTTATGAGGCAGGAGCCATAGTTGAGTGTAATTCAAGAGACGGAGGTAAGGAAGTAAAACAGGTTTGTCAGGTTGGCTGTATCGGTTGCGGTATGTGTCAGAGAAATTGTCCTGCAGATGCAATTCATGTAGAGGGAAAACTTGCTAAAGTTGATTATGCAAAATGTATCGGCTGCGGTACATGTAAGGAAAAATGTCCTGTTAAGATCATAAGCTGAGTGGAGATTAAGAGATGACTTCAGGGATAAAAAAACATATAACTTTCATAATTGTCTTACTCGGGATGACCGGAATTGCAGCAGGTTGCAGCAGAAAAAAATATGACGAGATAAAACAGGAAAATGACACAGCTACAGAGATTACTAAAGAGATTGTTACAGATACGGTAACAGAGTTAGAAAGTACAGAGGAGACAGTTGATATAACGGAAGATGACAGTATAACAACTACGGAAAGAAAACCTGATATACACAAACTTACAATCACAGCAACCGGAGACTGTGCACTTGGTCCGATTCAGACACATGGATATGGAGGATCGTTTCATGCATATTATGATGATTATGGCGAGGATTATTTTTTAGAAGATTTTAAAGAGCTTTTTGAAAATGATGACTTTACTTTAGTAAATCTTGAATGTACATTGACAGATCGTCCCGTATATATTGATGAGGAATCTGATAAGGAATTCTATATAGTCGGACGTCCGGAGTATACCGGTATACTTGCTGGTTCAGGAGTCGAAGGATGTTCGCTTGGCAATAATCATACAAGAGATGTAGGTGTGGAAGGACTTAATGACACTGAGGCGGCCTGTGATGCTGATGGATTGTTATGGGCATTTAATGATACGACCGCAATATATGAAACAGAAGACGGCTATAAAATAGGTTTTGTGTCTTCTCATGTGTCAGGGTCCGTGGAAAGAGAAAATTATATAAGAAACGGTATAGAAGAGTTAAAGCAGGAAGATGTAGATATAATAATTGCCTGCTGTCATTGGGGTGAGGAAAAGGAATATTATCCGACGGATTATCAGATTAAACTTGCACATGAGTTTATAGATTTGGGAGCAGATTTGATTATAGGAAATCACCCTCATGTGGTACA
>JAFUEG010000353.1 GCA_017464045.1 Lachnospiraceae bacterium | reverse complement strand
ATTGTGCATAATCAACAAAGGTTTTTACACAAATTATCGTCCAATTTTTATGCAAATTGTCAGTAAATGAAAATTTAATTTTTATTGAACGTCAAATCCTGCAAGCCTTAAGATAGCCAAAGCATTAGTAGTTTCACATCTTCCGTCACGTATTTTATAATCAAATTTCAACTCGTCTTTATCATAATACTCTTCAAAATGATAATTTTCCGCCTTATTTCCATCTTTATCTTCAAGTTCGCAAAGTTCAAAATCATGCGTTGAAACAACCGTAATACATTTTTTACCTGATAACCTTCTGATTGCTTCCCTTGCACCTACTATTCTGTCAGCAGAATTAGTCCCCTTGAATATCTCATCTATAAGACAAATCATAGGAAGATTTTTCTCTCTGTATTCCGCCATCGCCTTTATCCTTAAAATCTCCGCATAAAATGTCGATATTCCATGAGCCACATCATCAGTAATACGCATAGATGTAAATATCTGCATATATGACGCATTAAGCTTAGAGGCACAAACCGGAGCTCCGATATAACTTAACAACAGGTTGATGGCAAGTGTCCTCAAAAATGTAGTCTTGCCTGACATATTGGAGCCTGTTATAATCGTAACTCCTCCTTTTAATTCTATGCTGTTATCAACTACGATTTCACTGTCAATAAGGGGATGATACATATTTTTTCCGTCTATATATACATTATCACTATCTGCCATTATGTCAGCCCAAGACGTATTCTTCACATTCTTAATAACGGCATAACTTAGCAACTCTTCAAATTCTGCAATGACTTCAAATGTCTTAGACAGATTACCTGCATATTTTTTCTTCCACTTTGCCACCATAAAACCAAGTTGATAATCCCAGAGAACCACACCGCTTAATATCTGATGTATAAGCGGATTAAAAGATATGTTATATGCCTGTCTAAGCTTCCTTAAGTTATTAAACGCTCTTACAGCACCATTTTCACCTGTGATAAAATCACGCAATTCTATAAGTTTTTCCGAACTAAATTCCTGTGTCTCAATAAGCTCAAGCATATCTGCATACCAATCAATAGCATGTCCCATACTGTATAACGGAAAAATCACACCATCTGTAACAGTCTTAGTAAGCCATGTAATGATTAGAAAAAAGAGAAAAGCAATGAGAGGATATGGATATTTTATCAATCGCAATGCCCATAACACAATGAGAGTAATCTCTGCTATCGGAAATAGTATTCTAATTATGTTTGCCCATCGGGGAAGAATGCAAGTCTCATCATCTTTCAGATAATCCATAAAAGATTTTATATCAAGCTTTTTCTTATCTTTAGCAACTCTGATACCTGCCGCCTCATAAGCTATAGCAAAATCAATCTTATCACTTAACTCTGATATAGCTTCTTTTCTGATATTATTTGACTCAAAATCAACATTCTTTAGTCTCAAATCATCAGCCAATAATTTCTTTCCATATTCCGTATGACATACGTTTATCATCTGATAGAGCGAGTTAGGGCCAAGTAAGTCTATATCCCTTGCCACCGTATCTTCATCATTTAGAAATTCTCCACCGTCATCCTCAAAGTTTCTCCAATCATTGCCATATCTCTTTAAATACTTATCAGCAGAATCTATCTCACTCATATTTACAGCAATATTTTTATCAACATCACCATGTAGTTTTACAAGATAAATAAATGTAATAAGAATTATAATCCCAAAGACAAGTGCAAGAGGTTTATCATCTGCTACACCTATCAGGAAAAGTCCAAGTCCTGTGAGAAAAGATATAATCCTTAAGGTTGAAATCATGGAATACTGCTTTTTAAGATTTTCTTTTTCTTCAATAAGCGCATTAAATTTATCTGTATAGCGCTCGCTATATGTTATGTCAACCATTTTTAGTTCCGCCATCTTTTATTGCTTTATCTTTTTATATCATACGATTATACAAGATATTCGTTATATTTCCAATAAATAAAGTATATTATATCGGTTAATAAAACTCAAGAAATTTTTATAGATAAACCATATACTTATCCTTGATTTTTAAATATACTTGTATTAGAATATTATTTATCTAATTTGTAAAAAATATAAATGAAAGGAAGTTAAATTATGGGTAAATTATTAAAAGGTTTGGTAACTTTGACTGTTGCAACTGCTGCTGTAGGCGGTTTATGCTATGTATTCAAAGATCAAATCAAAGAAAGCAAAGTATACAAAGACTATGATGTAGACGAAAAGATTAAAAAGGTTAAGAATACAATCAATGAGAATGAAACCTTCAACAAGGTAAAAGATAAAGTAAATGAAAATGAGACCTTCAATAAAGTTAAAGATACTTTAAAGGAGAAGATGCCTAAGGTTTTTGATAATGAAGCTGATTATGTAGATGAAGGCGAAATCTTCTTCTATGATTTAGATGCTGCAACAAGTGACAGAGATTATGTATCAATCGACGCTGAAGATAAATCTGAAACTGATGACACATCTGATGCTGAGCCGGCAACTGAGAGTTAAAAAAGAGCTCCCATAAAGGGGGCTCTTTTTATATTTTACATATCCTGTCCAATGTCTCATAAAAGTTCGGATAAGATATATCTACGCATTCGCTGCCAATTATTTCGGTGTCTCCTTCTGCGATAAGCCCTGCTATAGTGAAACTCATTGCTATCCTGTGATCGAGCTTGCTGTCGATTTGTGCACCCCTTAATCCCTTATCAGGATTACCGTTTATTACCATACCGTCCTCTGTTGCAGTTACATCTGCCCCCATTAAT
>JAFUEG010000352.1 GCA_017464045.1 Lachnospiraceae bacterium | reverse complement strand
TGTTAGCACTGGATAAAACCTCTCCAAGAAAACCTGCAGCAAAAGCTTCGGTAGATGCCTTAGCAGACATCTCCAAGGATCTGAAATCCATAGGATTTATAAAAAATTTTTCTTCTGCTTCAACTAAACTATTAACTAATCTTTCCAATAATGATATAATGTTCATGAGAGTATCTTCCTCCTTGTTTTGGATTTATTGGTCAAAATCATTATATCAAAGAGGCTCGATACTCTCTCTTTATTTTTTTATTCAACTGACAAAAACTTTACTCTATTAAGAGTTGATATTTTAAAATAAATAGGTTACAATGTCTATAACTGAGCAAATTGCTGACAAATAGGATACATAATATAAAGGACGTGGTTGGATGAGTAATATTAATACGCAAAATACACAGGATATCGATATCATCAAAGAAAGTACCATAGAGGTGCCTGATATTCTTGCACAGGTTTATGATGCTTTGTCTGAAAAAGGATATAATCCTGTAAGTCAGATAGTTGGATATGTAATGAGTGGTGATCCTACTTATATTACCAGCTATAAAAATGCAAGAAGTCTTATTATGAAGGCTGAACGTGATGAGATTATTGAGGTACTTCTTGAAAACTATATAGATACAAGACTTAAATAAAGCGTGTATTATTGGTATGCTTTATTTTTGAGAATGGAGATTTACTTGAGAATAATAGGATTGGATTATGGGACAAAAACGGTTGGAGTTGCAATTAGTGATGAAACTTGTTTGATTGCACAACCGCTTATTACCATTGAAAGAAAACATTCGGACAAGCTTAGACAGACATATGCACAGATTGAAAACTTAATAACTCAGTACAAATGTGATAAGATTGTTTTGGGTCTTCCCAAAAACATGAATAACACCGAAGGGGAAAGGGCTGCAGCAACAAGAGATTTTGCTGTAAATCTTGAAAGAAGAACGGGTATAACGGTTATATTTGAGGACGAAAGACTTACTACCGTAGAAGCAGACAGAATACTTGAAGAAACAGACGTGGCATATAGCAGGAGAAAGAACTACATTGATAAAATGGCTGCGGCTATTATTTTGCAGGCATATTTGGATAGAACAAACAGAAAATAGATAAATATAAATGAGGATAATTATATGGAAAAAAATGAGTTGCTTGTTTTTGAAACCGAAGATGGAGATGTAGATTTTTATGTGCTTGAGCAGACGATGATAGCAGGCACAAATTATATATTAGTAACTGATGACATGAAGAGCGAGGAAGGCAGCTTTCTTATTCTTAAAGAAGAAAAAATTTCTGATTCAGATAATGAAGAGATAGCTGCCTACGGAGTGATTGAGGACGAAAATGAATTAAAAGCAGTTGTCAAGGTGTTTGATGAACTGTTAGATGATATTGATTTGGAGGTATAGTTTTGAAACCAGATGACAATAAGCCGGTAAAGATAATTCCTTTGGGCGGACTTGAACAGATAGGAATGAATATTACCGCAATAGAGTATGAGGACAGCATAATCGTTATTGATTGTGGTTTGTCCTTCCCTGAGGATGAGATGTGGTGAATAGATCTTGTTATTCCTGATGTGACTTATCTTAAGGAGATTGCCGATAAGGTTAAAGGACTTGTGGTAACACATGGACATGAGGATCATATCGGTGCAATTCCTTATGTGGAAAATGAGATTAATATGCCTATATATGCGACAAAGCTTACTATGGCGCTTATAGAACATAAACTTGAGGAACATAACAATATTAACAATGTAAGAAGAAAGGTGGTTTCGCATGGACAGATTATAAATCTTGGATGCTTTAGAATAGAATTTATAAGAACAAATCATTCTATAGCAGATGCGGCGGCACTTGCCATATATACGCCTGCCGGCATAATTGTTCATACAGGTGATTTCAAGGTTGATTTTACACCTGTATTTGGAGAAACCATAGATTTGCCAAGATTTGGAGAGTTGGGTAAGAAGGGAGTTCTTGCTCTTATGGCTGACTCGACAAATGTTGAAAGACCCGGATATACACAGTCTGAAAAAACAGTTGGAAAGACCTTTGATAACCTTTTCAACGATAACAGGGATCATAGAATAATTATTGCAACCTTTGCATCAAATGTTGACAGAGTTCAACAGATAATTAATTCCGCATACAAATACGGCAGAAAGGTTGTCATAGAGGGCAGAAGTATGGTTAATATAATTAATACTGCTTCTGAGCTTGGATATATAAATATACCAGAAAATACTCTTATTGAGATAGATAGGATAAAGGATTACCCTGATGAGCAGCTTGTGCTTATAACAACCGGCAGTCAGGGAGAAAATATGGCTGCTTTATCAAGGATAGCAGCATCTATTCACAACAAAGTAACCATTAAGCCGGGTGATGTTGTTATCTTTTCTTCAAATCCTATACCGGGTAATGAAAAGGCTGTTTTTAAGGTTATAAATGAGCTTGAAATGAAAGGCGCACATGTTATATTTCAGGATACTCATGTATCAGGACATGCCTGTCAGGAAGAATTAAAGCTTATGTATGCACTTACAAAGCCTAAGTATGCAATTCCTGTTCATGGTGAATACAGACACTTAAAACGACACTCTGAGCTTGCTGTTGAGATGGGTGTGCCTAAAAAAAATGTAAAGGTTTTAACGACTGGAGATGTTCTTGAGATATCTGAGGACACATTTAAGGTGACGGGAAGAGTGCCGGCCCAGGGAATTCTTGTAGATGGACTTGGAGTAGGCGATGTAGGAAATATTGTTCTTAGAGACAGACAACATCTTTCACAAAATGGTTTGTTGATTGTTGTGGTTACACTTGAAAGAGAGAGTAATCAGCTCCTTGCAGGCCCTGATATTGTTTCAAGAGGGTTTGTATATGTTAGAGAATCAGAAACTCTTATGGAAGATTGTCGCGAAGTAATACAGGAAGCACTTGATATGTGTCTTGCTAAGGGAGTTTCTGATTGGAATAAGATTAAGACAAGCATAAAAGATTCAGTAAGTGAGTTTTTATGGAAGAGGACAAAGAGGAGTCCTATGATTTTACCTATAATAACTGAGGTTAAGTGAGTATGAGAGATGTAATAAGACAAAGTAAAGAGCTTAATGAAAAAATTAAGCAGTCTGAGGAGTATAAAGAATACCTGCAAACAAAGTCGGCACTTTATGAGAACGACGATTTGTGCATAAGGCTTAAGGAATTTAAAAACAGAAATGAAAGCCTGCAAAATAATCCTGTTTCAGATGCGTACGATGCAGTGACATCTCTTGTTAAAGAATATGATGATTTGCTGCATAATGCATTAGTTGGAGATTTTTTAAGAGCTGAACAAAAAATATGCAGACTTATGCAGCAGGTATATATATCTATCTCGGAAGGATTGGAGCTGGAGTACTTAGATGAATGATAATAATGTACAGGTAAATAAACCGCATAATAATATGAATAATGGTGCAGCAAATCAGATGAATGCTGATAAAAAAACAACGGGCAGGAATAATTCAAATGGTAATTCTTCAAATAAGAGGAGACCGAAAAAAAAGACCAGATGGGATGAGATTATCAGAAAAGGTCTAAAACATTCTGCTGGATTTATGTTTAGCCTGCTTATAAATATTGTAATTGTATTTTTTATTATAAGAATGTTTTCGTATTCATTTAATTTTGCTTATAGTGTTTTTGGTGATGTTGCAAAAGATCCTTCCGGAAGAGAGTATGCAGTTATAGAAATCCCGGCTGATTCATCCACTTTCCAGATAGGAAAAGCACTTGAGGACAATGAGATTATAGAAGATAAATATGTTTTTTGGGCTAAGGTTAGAATTAAAAATCTTGGTGGTAAGATAAAAGCCGGAAAGTATGGTTTGTCTTCATCCATGACTTATGAAGAAATAATAAATCTGATTTGTGGCATAAATGATGAGGACGATGAGGAGGATTAAACATGGGTGATATGGAAAGAATATCTTCCTTTGTTAATTCTTATATAAAGGATGATGAATATCCTTTGAGTGGTATATATAATAAGGCTTTGAACGATGGTGTTCCGGTTATAAGGAGAGCCGCAAAAGAGCTTTTGAAAACTCAGCTTATTATAAAAAAACCCAAAAAAATACTTGAAATAGGAACTGCTGTTGGATATTCTTCACTTTTTATGTGTCAATATATAAGTAAAGAAAGTCATATAACGACTATTGAACTTGATGAACAAAGAGTAGTTGAGGCAGAAAAAAATATAAAGATGCTTGGTAAAGAAGAAGTCATAAAAGTTATAAAGGGGGATGCACTTGAGGTTATAGGCATGCTTCCTGATGCTTCATATGACTTTTTGTTCGTTGATGCGGCAAAGGGTCAGTATATAAATTATTATGAGGATATTATAAGAATTGCAGAGCATGACGCAGTTATTGTATCTGATAATATACTTCAGGATGGGGAAATTCTAGAATCGCATTATACTGTTGAAAAAAGAAACAGAACCATACATGACAGGATGAGAGAATATCTTTACAAAATAACCCATGATGACAGAGTTGAGAGTGCTATATTATCAGTGGCTGACGGTATGGCGATAACTATAAAAAAATAATTAAAGGTAAACAGTTACGTGAACAGGAAAACATACATAATCTTTTGTTTATATGCTTAGTTAATATATGATATAAAGAATATATAAGGATTGATAAAATGGAGCAAACAATAATAAAAAAACCTGAGCTTCTTATACCTGCAGGTGGTATGGATACATTAAAAGTCGCGATAGATTATGGCGCTGATGCTGTGTATATGGGCGGACAGAAATTTGGACTAAGAGCAAAGGCTGATAACTTTTCCACAGAAGAGATGACAGAAGCGGTAAGATACGTTCATTCTAAGGGAAAAAAAGTTTATGTTACAGTCAATATATTTGCGCATAATGATGATATAGAGGGCGTAAGAGAGTATTTTAAAGAACTTCATGATGAAGGACTTGATAAAGGCGATACAGCTATAGATGCACTTTTAATATCTGATTTTGGAATATTTACACTTGCAAAGGAAATACTTCCGGATATAGATATACATATAAGCACGCAGGCAAATAATACTAATTATATGACTTATAACTTCTGGTATCAACAGGGAGTTAAGAGAGTGGTGGCTGCAAGGGAGCTTTCTTTAAGTGAACTGAAAAAGATACGTGATAAAATACCATCAGATATGGAGATAGAGGCATTTATGCATG
>JAFUEG010000351.1 GCA_017464045.1 Lachnospiraceae bacterium | reverse complement strand
TATACTAAAAACTCCCTAAATCGCTTTACTTGCAAATGCACTAACTAACTTAGATGCAAAATCCTCAGTGCTAACATCATATGTGCCGGCATCCATCCTTGACTTGATATCGGAAACCAAGCTCTCTCTTACATCAGGTGTAGTCAAAAGAGCATTCTTAGCTACCTGCATATCCTTGCCTAAGCTTGAAAACAAAACTTCATCCTTGAAGCTTGCATTTCCGGTACTATTAGTGTATTTGGATTTACTAAGCCCATTAGCGTTATAAATCTGATTAATACTATTTAAAGTACCTATACGAATAACTATCCCTCCTAATATATATTGCTTAAAGTTTTCAGCTGTTTAAACGCTTTAAGCCTTAAGCTGCGGGTAAGCATTATGCTTCCCTGTAAAAATTTCTTCAATAATTTTATCGGACATATTTTTTATAATATAACCTCTAAAATGAATTTTTATTTTCAGATGCTTCATATAAAGTTAAAATGTATTATTATCCGTATATTTTCCTCTGTAATAATTGATTATGCGGTTATCCCTATGATTTTTCCGGTTACTCAAGGAATCTCATTTTTCCTGCACCTGACTTCTTAGGTGCCTGATGAGCTGCCTGATAAAGTCCGTTAAGTGAATTTTCAAGGTTTCCTGCACACTGTGCGCAGAATTTTCCGCTGTGAATCATGGCACCGCATCTTTCACAGGTAAGACCCACAAGAGAATCATCCGTAAATGTAAGTCTTTCCTCTCTTACCCATTTTTTAATCTGCTTTACAGGTACGTCACAGGATTCGGCAACCTCATTTATATTGTTACCCGGATTATCCTTTATGTATTGCTTTACCTCCTGGAACTTATCCTCAAGCTCCTTTTTACAGTTAGCACAGATTTTCTCACCTGTTACCCAGTTAAATAATCTCTTACATCTTTGACAATTCATTACTTCCATGGCATAGCCCTCCTATTAATAATTAATATTTTTTTTAAGTCTTTTTCTTTAATCAAATAATTTACTGCTTGGAAACAATATTTCTAATCCTTTCCTATACATATGCTTGTGTAATATACTTCCTTTACCCCACAGGCCTTTAACACTTTTGTGCAGGCTTCTATGGTTGAGCCGGTAGTATAAATGTCATCCACCAGCATAACACTCTTATATTGTACTTGTTTTTTGTCAGATATAAAAGCCCTTTCCAGATTTTTTTGTCTTTCTTCATTGTCAAGGAGCTTTTGCGGAGTGGTATTAACAGTTCTTTTTAAAATAGTATTGTCAACAGGTATATCCAGATACCTGCCAAGACTTCTTGCCAACATCTCCGCCTGATTATAGCCTCGCTGCTCCAGCTTTTTTTTGTGCACCGGAACGGGTATAAGCACCTCAGGCGAAATCTCCTTGATGTCTCTTCCATGTGTTTTTATTATCTCATACGCAAAGCTTTCGGCATAGGATTTTTTGTTATGATATTTAAAATTAACGATACTTCTTTTTACCGGTTCCTTATATCTCATCGCCGGAAAACCCTTTACAAAGCTTTTCGGTTTTGTTTTACAGTCCTCACAGTATTCCTTCTCACTATCATCTATCTCTTTTCCGCATCTTAAGCATGTCGGTTCGGTAAGATATGTAATTTTCGACCTGCACCTGTCACATATTCGTGTTTTTCCACCTGTAATCACTTCTTCGCACAACGGACAGACCGATGGATAAAATAACGTTTTAATTCTATTAGATATCTTATAAAACAAACCACCCAGAGATGATTTTTTTGATGTTTTGCCACCCATATTACACCTTCTTTTTTCATAAGCAGCCGGGAGCTCTTATATCCCCTCCATAACCTCCTGAAGTCTTAACATAAGCGTCGTGTATCTTTTTTGTTCTTCCTTATTGTCTATCATCTGATTTACAAGATTAAGATTACCAACTATAACGACCATACGCTTTGCCCTTGTAATTGCCGTATATATAAGGTTTCTGTTCAAAAGCTTAGGCGGTCCGCTAAGAAGTGGTATGATAACTACCGGATATTCGCTTCCCTGAGATTTATGTATTGTTACCGCAAATGCATGTTCAAGTTCCGAAAGACCGTTAAACGGATATACCACAGTCCTTCCGTCATCAAAAAGGACTGTGAGTTCTTCATCGAAATGACTGATATCACTTATAATTCCCATGTCACCGTTAAAAACACCAACGCCTTCCTCTATGACATAACCCTTTTGACCATATATTTTCCACTCAAGCTTGTAGTTATTTTTTATCTGCATAACCTTATCACCGGTTCGAAATATCACATCATTTTTCTCCATCTCGTCCTTTTTTGGTGAAGAAGGGTTAATAAAGCTTTGCAGCTTAACATTAAGCTTCTCAACTCCTACTTCGTTTTTCTTCATCGGAGTAAGCACCTGTATATCCTGGGGCGTTATGCCAAGATACGGAGGAAGATTTTTCATGATAAGCTCTTTTATCTCATTGGTTATGGCTGTTACATTGTTTCTTGGAATAAAGAAAAAATCTTTATTTTTATTTGTTATGTCTATATGCTCTCCTTGATTTATCCTATGAGCATTATATACTATATCGCTTCCACTTTCCTGCCTGTAAATCTTAGTAAGTCTCGTAACCGGAAAGCAGTCCGAATTAATTATATCCTTTAAAACATTTCCTGCCCAGACGGAAGGAAGCTGGTTGATATCTCCCACAAGTATTAGTCTCGTTCCATTTCAAACCGCACTAAGAAGCTAATAAAACATAAAGCTGTCAACCATTGACATCTCGTCAACTATAATCGCATCGCACTCCAACGGATTATCTGCGTTTCTTCCAAATTTAAGAGCCTTGTTATCCATGTCACTATCATCCGGAATACCTGAAAAATCAAGATGCCTGTGTATGGTATCTG
>JAFUEG010000350.1 GCA_017464045.1 Lachnospiraceae bacterium | reverse complement strand
TTAATCTTGAACTTATATTTGCCGATATAGAGGTTCTAGACAGAAGAATTGCTAAAAATGGCAGAGGTGCAAATAATAATAAAGAGCTTGCTAAAGAGCTTGAGATGGAAAAAAGATTAAAGGAACATCTTGAATCGGGAAATCTTGCGATATCCTTTACCACCGATGATGAGGATGAGCAAAAATGGATTAAGGAATACAATCTTCTTACAGGCAAGCCTGTTATATATGCTGCAAATGTATCAGAGGATGATCTTGCAGATGATGGAGCATCCAACGAATATGTTAAAAAGGTAAGAGAGTATGCTGCCAAGATGGGTAGTGAGGTGTTTGCTGTATGTGCCCAGATTGAGCAGGAGATTTCCGAGCTGGATGATGATGAAAAAACTATGTTTCTTGAAGAACTTGGAGTTAAAGAGTCCGGCCTTGATAAGCTTATAAAGGCAAGTTATTCATTGCTAGGACTTATAAGTTATCTTACTTCAGGTGAAGATGAGACCAGAGCTTGGACTATTACTAAGGGTACTAAAGCGCCTCAGGCGGCAGGAAAGATTCATACTGATTTTGAACGTGGATTTATAAAGGCTGAGGTAGTTGCTTATGATGACCTTATGAGTTCGGGAAGCATGCTTGCTGCTAAAGAAAAAGGTCTCGTAAGACAGGAAGGCAAGGACTATGTAGTTCAGGACGGAGATGTAATTTTATTTAAGTTTAATGTATAAGATTTTTAAACGGATACATATATAAAAATATGGTTGATACATTAAGTATATGCTATGTTTGTATAATTGAGAAAGCTTAGTAATAATAGTGAGGATAAAGAATGTATGATATAAAATTTCCGCATCTGGGAATAACCTTTCATAATTTAAAGGATGGCTTTACGATATTTGGAGTAGAGATTAAATTTTATGGTGTTATTATAGGAATCGGATTTTTGCTTGCCTATTTTCTTGTTGTAAGTGAAGCAAAAAGAACAAAGCAGGATACTGAAATTTATCTTGATTTCTTTCTGTGGTTGGTAATACCTGCTATACTTGGAGCAAGACTCTACTATATAATATTCAATTCCGGAGAGTATTTTGAAAAAGGAAAAGGCTTTGGACAGACCGTAAAAGATCTGATTAATATACGAAATGGTGGACTTGCCATATATGGAGGAGTTATAGCCGGAGTCATTACAGCGATTATTTTTTGCAAAAAGAAAAAAGTTAATTTCTTTCTAATGACAGATACAATATCCATCGGACTCTTACTTGGTCAGATAATTGGCAGATGGGGAAACTTCTTTAATAGGGAAGCTTTTGGCGAATATACGGATTCGTTTCTTGCCATGAGAATTCCTATTGATTATTTTACAAGGGGAAACAGAAGCTGGACCTACCTTGTGGAAAATGGAGTTATAACTGAAAAGATTGCAGCAAATATGGTGCCGGCTGCAAGTGGTGAGGATTTAATCGGATGGATAAGTGTTCATCCTACATTTCTATATGAGGGAATGTGGAATCTTGCGTTGCTTATATTTTTGCTTGTATATAGAAAATATAAAAAGTTTGATGGCGAGATGGGGTTGCTGTACCTTTGGGGATATGGTCTTGGTAGAGTATGGATAGAAGGACTTAGGACAGATTCACTTATGGTTTTTGGATTGAATATGAGGGTTTCACAGCTCTTTGCGGCAATTTGCGTATTGTTTGCATCGGTTATACTGGTTAAGAAAAGAATGGATTATATGAAAGAAAACGTTGGTAATAATTCATAAAAAACAAACATATGTTTTGTGAATATTTCACTTGGTTTTAAGAAAAGAAATGCGATTTTTGTATTGCATTTCTTTTTTTCTTGTTATAAAATAAAGCAAAGTGGTTGTAAAGTGGGCGCATATATGATGTAAAGTGGGTGCATGTGTGAACAGGTTCCCATATTTGTGCTTTATTGGCTATCACCTGTTTTCTAGCAAACCATGATAATTAGGAAGGACAGCAGTAAGATGACCAGAGGTATGAAAGGACAATCGAATCATAGTCTGGATGCAAAGGGCAGATTGATTATACCGTCAAGACTTAGAGATGGTCTTGGCAGTAGCTTTGTGCTTTGTAAAGGCATGGATAAAAATATATATGCTTATCCTGCTGATGAATGGGAGAAGTTTTCGGACAAGCTTAATTCGCTTCCTCTGTCAGATAAAGATGCGAGAAAGTTTAAAAGGTTTTTTCAAGGTTCTGCATGTGACTGCGAATTGGATAGTAATTCCCGTATTGTAATACCTCAGACATTACGTGAATGGGCAGGTATAGATAAAGAGGTTGTCATGGTTGGAAACGGAGCTGTTGCTGAGATTTGGAATGTTGAAAGATGGAACGAAAATAATGATTTCGATGAAGGTGATATTGATGATATCTCAGCAGATGTTAGTGAGAAGTACGGTATCTGATTCTGATGCGGGCGAAAAGAAAAAACAGGATGCAAAGCAGGCTAAATTGTGTAAAGCGCATGCTTGCGAGGCAGATATAAGGAAAACATAAATGGAATTTATACATAAATCAGTTCTTTTAAATGAAACAATAGCCAGCCTTAACATCAAGCCTGATGGGATATATGTTGACGGAACCTTGGGCGGAGGCGGACATTCTTATGAAATTTGTAAAAAACTGGGCAACATGGGA
>JAFUEG010000349.1 GCA_017464045.1 Lachnospiraceae bacterium | reverse complement strand
GATTCTCTTAATGAACTGATTAATGCAGGTGTTGATGTGGGCATGGTTCAGATCGGAAATGAAACCACAACCGGTTTCTGCGGTGAAAAGGAATGGGAGGATATGTGTACACTATTTAAGGCAGGAAGCGAAGCTGTAAGAGGTATCGATAAGGATATTCTAATAGCGATTCATTTTACCAATCCTGAAAAGGGTTCTTATCCTGCTTATGCTTCATACCTTGAGCAGTATGGTGTGGATTATGATGTATTTGCTTCCTCTTACTATCCGTATTGGCACGGTGAGGTTGGAAGCATGAAGGCTATATTAAATACCATTGCCAATAAATATGACAAGAAGGTTATGATAGTTGAAACCTCATATATACATACCTATGAGGATGGTGACGGTTCGGGCAATACTGAGTCCGAGGGTAAGGCCGGAGATGCATTTTATTATGATGTATCCGAGCAGGGTCAGTGCGATGCCATAAGAGAGGCTGCAAATGCAGTTGCATTTTGCGGTGATGCAGGCTTAGGTATATTTTATTGGGAGCCGGCTTGGATTCCTGTAGGCGTTTATGCTGACGCCGAAAATCCCGATGAGGTTTATGAAAATAATAAAAAGATATGGGAGGAAAAAGGCTCCGGCTGGGCAGCAAGCTATGCGTCGGATTATGATGAGGACGCAGCCGAATATTATGGCGGTTCGGCAGTAGACAATGAAGCATTGTTTGATTTCTACGGACATCCACTTGCATCTGCAAAGATTTATAAATATATAAGAACAGGTGCGGTTGCTGATCTTGCTGTGGCAGATGTTACAGCGGACAATGTAGAAATTGATGTTGATGAATATATAGCTTTACCGGAGGCTGCTCATGTAAGATATAATGACGGAACCATAACCGATATGCCGGTAAGCTGGATAGAGGACAGCCTGGCAGGTGCGGACGCAAGTACACCGGGAGAGTATGTTGTAGACGGTACTGTAGATGTTGACGGAAAAAGCTATGATGTATCGGTAACGGTTAAGGTTCTGGCGGAAAATCTACTTGCTAATCCGGGCTTTGAGGATGAGGATATGAGTATGTGGAACATAGACTCTGATATCATAAGCCGTAAGGATGATTCAAGCAATGTTCATGACGGAGCATATTGTCTTCATTTCTGGTCTGAAAAGGATATAGAATATACGGTATATCAGACGGTTACACTTGATGCCGGAGAGTATGTCCTCGGAACATACATAGAAGGCGGAGATTGTGGTGACGATGCAAGTTTTGTGCTTTATGCGGAGTATGGTGACGAGAGTCTTGAACAAGAGACCGGGGTTACCAAGTGGCAGGAATGGGATAATCCTGAGATAGATAATATAGTTATAACCGAGGATGGTACCGAGCTTACGATAGGTGTTAAGGTTAAGGCGCAAGCCAAGGGCTGGGGTGCCTGGGATGATTTTTATCTATATTCTAAATAGAGTATGATTTTTAAATTATAATTTTAAGTGAAATAAATGATAAGTGAATATGTAACTGAATGATTTTAGCATATAAGCTTATCGCGTATAAGATTAAGTTTAATTAAAATATTTTAGGAGGATTATGAGATGACCGAAAAGATAAGCAGACTTATAGATGAGCTTTTAGCTTATGGTGTTAATGCAGGACTCGTTGATAAAGAGGATGAAACATATACAAGAAACAAGTTGCTCGAATTATTTGAGGAGCAGGAATATATCGAGGAGGGTGTAAGCAATAATGAGGCTGCTTCTTGCGGTACTAAAACAAATGAAAGACAGCTTTCAGAAATCCTTGATGATATGCTTTCAGTACTTTATGAGAAGAAGATTATGCCGGAGGATACCATAACCTATAAGGATTTATATGATACTAAGATTATGGGACTTCTTACACCGGCACCTTCGGTTATAAGAAGAGAGTTTGCATCACATCTTGAAAAATCTCCAAAAGAAGCAACGGATTATTATTATGATTTTTCAAGAGCAACAAATTATATAAGAGTTGACAGAATTAAGAAGGATGAGAAATGGCAGACATCTACAGAGTTTGGAGATTTGGATATCACCATTAATCTTTCCAAGCCGGAGAAGGATCCAAGAGATATAGCAAAGGCAGGTCAGGCTAAAAAGTCAGGCTATCCAAGCTGTCTGTTATGTAGGGAAAATGAAGGCTATGCGGGACATTTTTCACATCCTGCCAGACAGAATCATCGTATCATACCGATTACACTTGGCGGAGAGAACTACAATCTTCAGTATTCTCCTTATGTGTATTACAATGAGCATTGTATAATATTTAATGACAAGCATATTCCTATGAAGATAGACAGGGATACATTTATAAAGCTTCTTGATTTTGTGGGACAGTTTCCGCATTATACTGCCGGCTCAAATGCAGACCTTCCGATAGTAGGCGGTTCTATCCTAAGCCATGACCATTTTCAGGGTGGAAATTATGAGTTCCCTATGGTGAGGGCTCCTTATGAGAAGGAGTTTACAGTTCCGGGGTATGAGGATGTTCATGCAGGCATAATCAACTGGCCGTTATCAACCATCAGACTTCAGGCAAAGGATGCTGATAAAATCGTAGAGCTTGCAGATCATATCCTTGGAAAGTGGAGAGCATATACCGATGAGGAGGCATTTATCTATGCCGAGACAGACGGAACACCTCACAATACAATCACACCGATTGCACGTATGAGAGGGGAACTTTTCGAGCTTGACCTTGTACTTCGTAATAACATAACCACTGACGAGCATCCGATGGGTGAGTATCATCCGCATCCGCAGTATCATCACATCAAGAAGGAAAACATCGGACTAATCGAGGTTATGGGACTTGCGGTTCTGCCTGCGAGACTTAAGGGTGAGATGGCACACTTGGAGGAGCTTATACTTAAGGGTGAGGATTTGGCATCTGATGAAAGCATTGCTTCGCACGTTGACTGGGCTAAGGAGTGGATGAAAAATTATGATGATATAAATGCATCCAATATCCACCAGATAGTTCAGGATGAGATAGGTAAGGTGTTTTCAAAGGTTCTTGAGTGCGCAGGTGTATATAAGTGCACAGAAGAAGGCAGGAAATATTTTGATAAATTCATAAATCAATTATAATTGGACTATACTTATGAAAACATGGAACACCAAAATAGTTACACGCAAAGCTCACTGTCGCTCACGCTTTGCTTAGTAACTTTTTGGTGTTCCATGTTTTCGCGTTGTTTTTCCAATATATTCTTGTGTTTAGCCCCAAAATAGTGTAAAATATTAATATCTAAAATGTTATGTGACCGGCAGGGAATTTCATATCGAAAGTTCCTGCCAGACTTTTTTTCACAGAGCCGCCGAAAGGAATATGTCAGCTAAAGCTGACCGTCGGCTCGCGCACGAGTAGGGCGCTATTTCATCTTCCCTACTCGATTTAAATTGAACAATATATGGGGGATAAAATTATGTGGGGGAATGTACCGGCGATACTGGACGGAGCAGGCTTTCAGATTTCTACAATCGTTGTCTGTGTTTCATGTCTGTTTTATACATTTATACATTCAAAGCCTGAGAAGGTTCAAAATAAGCTTTTTGTAATTATATTTTGCAATATACTAATTACTGCAATATGCAATTTTATGAGTGCACTTTCAAAGCCGTATCTGGATACTTCAAAAGCTATGCGGACTGTACGTGTAACGGCGCAGTACATTTATTTCGTGTTTCATTCATTTTTAGCTCCGCTTTTTTGCTTTTATATAGCTTTAATTACGGGAGCGAATTATGTATTAAAGAAAAAACATCATCTGTTCTATGAAATCCCGGTTATACTTACGGTACTTCTTGTAATTATCAATCCTTTCACCCATTGGGTATATTATTTCACGGGAAACGGTGACTTCCACAGAAATTGGGGAGAAAATATAATCTATATTGTCAGCATTCTCTATTATATATTTGCTGTTGTTATGCTTTTATTCTTCTGGGACGCCATAAGTGTAAAGACAAGACGCGTAATGATTTATTTCTTCACGCTTGTGGGTGTAGGTACGTTTGTTCAATTTTTATTTGTGCCTATGCATACAGAGCTTTTTGCCGAGGCGATTGCCATGACGGCAGTTATGATAATTATTGAAAATGAAGAGGGACGAAAGGATTCAAGAACTAAAATTTATAACCATGCAGCACTTGCTTATGATATCCAGAAGTTTATGCGCGTAAGACGCTCATTTTTTATAATATGTATAAAAATGCAAAATCCTATGAGCTTAATGCAGCTGGTAGGACCTGCCAATATCGAAAGATTGACTGAACAGACGGCAGAGTATATTGCTTCCATCGTACCAAGATATTCTATCTATTATATAGGTACGGGAACCTTTGTAGTTGTAAATGAAAATTCTGATAGAAATTATAATATTGAGCTTGCAAAAAAAATAAAGGAGCGGTTTAGTCACAGCTGGCGTTTTCAGGATAGGGATACTACCTTTAATGCTACGGTATTTTGTGCGGAGATTCCGACAGATTTAAAAACATACAAGGACATTATGATGCTCATAAACGGTCCGGTGCCTATGGAAAAGGCACATATAGATGATGTATATTATGGCAACAGCCTTAATTATGTATTAAGAAGAAGTCAGGTTGAGGATGCCATAATTAACGGACTTTCAAGCAAGAGCTTTGAGGTTTATTATCAGCCGATTTACAATTTGTCAGATCTTTCCATATGCTCCGGCGAGGCACTGCTTCGTCTTCATGATGCAGAAATCGGAGATATCTATCCGGATGAATTTTTACCGATTGCCGAAAGAAGCGGTATGATATTTGACTTGGGTGACTTTGTATTGGATGAGGTTTGTAAATTCCTTAACAGCGGTATCCCTACAGAGATGGGGATTGAAACCTTAAATGTCAATCTTTCGGTAATTCAGTGTATCCAGTCCAATTATGCAGAGAGAATTATCGATCTTGTTTCCAAATATGACATATCACCATCAAGGATTGCATTTGAGATAACAGAGTCGGCAGCGACTACTGATTTTAATGCATTGAAAGAGTTTGTTGAAAAGCTTAGGGAAAAGGGCTTTAAGTTTACGGTTGATGATTATGGTGTCGGTTACTCCAATGTTCACTCCATACTTTCGCTTGATGTTGATATTATCAAGATTGACAGAACGATTCTCTGGGAGGCTGAGCAGTCCGAGACAGGTAGAATCATTATGGACAGTTCT
>JAFUEG010000348.1 GCA_017464045.1 Lachnospiraceae bacterium | reverse complement strand
TTGCTTTCAACTGCAAGAATAAGTCTGATTAATGATACTGAGTTTACGCCATACTCCTGAGTAATTGAGGCTGCGAAGTCAACCTTTTCTATCTCAGGCATAACTTCTCCAATTACTTCTTCAAGTTTAGTATTAATCTGTGTTCTGTCCATCAAATATACCCCCTAAGTTAATTTTTTCAATCACTTATTATTGTACTATCATTTATTACTAAAATCAAGATAAAAAGTATCAACAGAAACAGTTCTCGTTGATACCTTTTTTGATTCTATACGGACTACTCAAGGCTCACAAATTATATAGGTATATAGAGTAGCTAACCATCAATTTGCTAAATCAATAAGCTCAACACCTTTATCTTCGCACGAAAACGATGAACTCGCTTCGCTCAAACACATCGTTTTCTGAGCGAATCTATGCGGTATCTCGCTTTTGATTTAACACAAATTGGGTTAAATGCTATTCTATATACCTATATAATCTGTGAGCCTCGTGTAAACGTGAAAAGATAAAAATCAACGAGAACTGTTACTGTTGAAAATAGCAGACCATGAAAAAAATGATGTGTCCGTACAGGTGCTAAGCATAGCGTTAAGTGATAACGTGCTATGCGTGTACCTTGTATGGACACATCATTTTTATTTTCTGCGTAATTATGAAGCCTAATACTTAGCTGTGTTGAGCTTTACGCCAGGGCCCATAGTTGAAGCGATGACTACGCTTCTTAAATACTGACCCTTTGCAGCTGAAGGCTTAGCCTTCATAATAGCATCTATTAAAGTCTGGAAGTTGTCTGTTAACTGCTCCTCTGAGAAAGAAGCTTTTCCAATTGGCACATGGATAATGTTTGACTTATCAAGTCTGTACTCAATCTTACCAGCCTTAATATCGTTAACAGCCTTAGTAACGCCCATTGTTACCGTACCAGCCTTTGGGTTAGGCATTAAGCCCTTAGGCCCGAGTACACGTCCTAAACGACCTACAACACCCATCATGTCAGGTGTAGCAACAACAACGTCAAAGTCTAACCAACCATCGTTCTGAATCTTTGGTACTAACTCATCTCCACCTGCGTAATCAGCACCTGCAGCTAAAGCCTCATCTACCTTATCACCCTTGGCAAATACCAAAACCTTAACTGACTTACCTGTACCATGTGGAAGAACTACAGCACCACGAACCTGCTGGTCTGCATGACGACCATCAACACCAAGTCTGAAATGAGCCTCGATAGTCTCATCAAACTTAGCACTAGCTGACTTTTTAACAAGAGAAACAGCCTCTTCTAAGTCATATAAATTTGTCTTTTCAATAAGCTTTGCAGCCTCTGTATATCTTTTACCTTTTTTCATTTAAAAACCTCCTGTGGTATTATCGGGAGCGACCCTCCCACTAAATTTAAATTCTTCAAATCTAATTAGTCCTCAACTTCGATTCCCATGGAACGTGCAGTTCCTGCTATCATGCTCATAGCAGCCTCTAATGATGCTGCATTTAAATCAGGCATCTTAAGCTCTGCAATTTCCTGAATCTTAGCCTTAGAAATCTTTGCAACCTTTGTCTTGTTTGGTGTAGCAGATGCTGACTTAAGGCCGCACGCCTTCTTAAGTAACACTGCTGCAGGTGGAGTCTTAGTTACAAAGCTAAAGCTCTTATCTGCATAAACTGTGATTACAACAGGGATGATCATATCGCCCTGATCAGCAGTTCTTGCATTAAATTCCTTTGTGAACGCAACGATATTTACACCATGCTGTCCAAGTGCAGGACCAACAGGTGGTGCAGGAGTTGCCTTACCTGCAGGTATCTGTAATTTAATATATCCTTCTACTTTCTTCGCCATTATAGCGTACCTCCTAAATTCGTGGTCAAACGGGATATCGTCCCTTCCACTTTCTAAATAACTTTACATCTTCTGAATATCTGAGAAGCTTATTTCAACTGATGTTGCACGACCAAATATATCAACCTCAATGGTAACTGTCTGCTTACCTTCATTGATAGACTTGATTTCACCGCTATTTCCTTCCCAAGCACCGGTTACAACCTTAATCATATCTCCGACAGCCACATCAATCTTAACCTCGCTGACATTGATACCAAGGTTTCTCATCTCATTTTCCGTAAGAGGAACCGGTTTTGATTCAGGACCGACAAATCCTGTAACGCCTCTGGTATTACGAACAATGTACCATGTAACATCATTCATATACATATTGATAAGTACGTAGCCCGGAAACAGTTTTCTTGAAACAGTTTTCTTCACACCATTTTTTGATTCAACCACATCCTGTACAGGAACGGCAACCTCAAGTATCTGGTCCTGAAGCTTTCTGTTTTCTATAGTCTTCTCAATATCACTTTTTACCTTATTCTCATAACCTGAATAGGTATGAGCAACATACCACTTTGCTTCATTACTGCTTTTAACCTTCTCGCCGGCAGTATTTTCAGCAGTGGCAGCTTCATTTTCTACCATTTCTGACATATACTCACCACCTTAACCTATAATAAAAGTCAAGCCGTACTGTAATAAGAAGTCAACTCCGGCAATAATAAAGCCTAACACAAGTGCTGCTATGATAACCACAACAGACTGCTTGCCTACTTCTTTTCTTGTAGGCCAGGTAATTTTACCAAATTCGGCTTTCAACTCCTGAAACCAGCTTCTTTTCAAGGTAGGTGATGTCTCATTATTTTTTGACATATACTTCTCCTTTTTGGGCTTAAAGCTATAAGCACCTTAAATAATGCCGACTACTTTGTTTCCTTGTGCAACGTATGCGCCTTACAGAACTTACAATACTTCTTTGTTTCCATTCTGTCAGGGTGCGTTTTCTTATCCTTTGTCATATTGTAATTACGCTGTTTACAATCCTGACATGCCAATGTTATTTTAACACGCACAACTATCCACCTCCATATTTTATTTTATTGATTTTAAGGCATAAAAAAAAGACCTCTTCCATCGCAACGTATAGATTACCAAAAACAAGTCTTAAAGTCAAGCAAATTCTTGAAAAAATATAATATTTTTACTCTTTATTTATATATTGCTTCCATTGTTTATACATTAAATCCGTCCAAAAATGCATAAATTTTCCCAAAACGTGTCGAAATCCGTGAAAAACCGCGAAATTATGCACAAAGAAACGCCAAAAATATAGTGTATAATTACTATAGATTATCTTGTAAAAATAGGATATTATGATACTAACTATCATTATCTTTTAATGTGGGATGATAGCCTAAAAAATAGTATTTACGTAAGACTGCAAATAAGGATAAGCATAAAAATAATATATGCCGCTTATCCACAGCTGCTGATTTAAGTAGTAATTTTTAGAAAGGAGGATGTCTTATGCAGATAACAAGTGAAGTATATAACTATCTGTCGAACACTGCTATGCCTAAGAAACGTACGACTGCGCATAAGTCATCTGAACTTCGTGCGGTCTATAACAATATGGCTAAGTATAACAAGAGTCTTCCTCTGTATAAGTTTTCACTTTCAGCAGAAAAGCAGGATCGTGTAATCAATATTAAGGAGGCAGCTCTTACGCTCAAGGATGTAGCCCAAAGCTTTAACGATAAAGAAAGCGAAGTATACAGCAAGAAGATGCTTATATCTGACAATGAAGATTCCGTAACAGGCGAGCTTCGTGGTGACGATATCGACTCACTACCTGATGAGCTTGAGATACAAGTTAAAGCACTTGCAACAAATCAGGTTAACCGTGGAGAATTTCTTCCGTCAAACAGAAGATACTTCTCATCAGGCAATTACAACTTTACTATGGATACACTTAATTCAGCACTACATTTTAATTTAAATGTAGATGCATCTGACAATAACTACGACATCCAGAGTAAGATTGCAAGTTCTATCAACGGCAGAGATATGGGTATTAAAGCATCTGTCGTAACCGACGGAAAGGATAACAGTGCAATTGAAATATCAACAAATGATACCGGAAGACCTAGAACAGATGATGGATTGTATTTCTCATTTTCCGTAGAAGGAAATGATTATGATATAGTTTCCGATCTCGGACTTAACAATGTTGTAAAAGAGCCTGACAACTCCTCATTTGTTATCAATGGTGAGACACATGCTGCAGCAACTAATAATATATCTGTTAATCAGGTAATAACATTAGATTTCCACAGTGTATCTGATAAACCGGTTAAAATTCAGTTTGCACCGGATATGGATTCTGTTATGAATCAGGTTGATTCATTTGTGGATGCTTACAATAATCTTGTAGATCTGTCTGATTCCGCAAGTGAAAGCAAAATTGGCAGGAGAAATCTCTTTAACGATATATCCGCGATAGTTGAAAAGCATAAAAACGAGCTTGAATCCGCAGGTCTTACTATATCAGAGGATAATCACATAGTAAAGGAAGAATCTCTTTTGATTCAAAGTGTTAAAAATGGTGAGTTTGCTGAATTATTCAATGATATATCTTCATTTAAAGATGATATCTCGCTTGCTACCGACAGACTTACGCTTGATCCTATGGCATACATCAACAGATTGATTGTAACCTACCCTGATACCAGACACAATCAGGGAACATCCTATAACCAGTCAGTATATAGTGGTATGATTTATAACAATTATGCGTAGTCGGACGATTTAACAACTTAATATCAAAAAATTGCGCCTGTGAGTTTTAGACCCACAGGCGTTTTCAATTAAACTATTATTTATTCTGCTAATAATACAAATCATCAAAAAAATATACTGTTACATCAAAAAAGTCTTTAATGCGTATACCATCCACCCGATATATCAATACCGGTTTCCTCTTCAAATTCCTTCATAATCGCTTCCGGATTTTCATGCATATCAAGAAGTGTCGTAAATGTGCTAAGTAAAAGCTTGTCCTTGTCATACCTGTTGGCACTGTCACTTCTGTCCATATGTGCCCTGAAATGATCCATCTGCCAGACCAATATATCCGCTATGGTATATCTTCCTATCTTAAGCTCACACAAAAAATCACGATAATCATAATAATAAGCAAACTCACGAAGAACAGCATTATCCTTTTTTAGTCTGTTCCAAAAAGCTTCTGTCTCTTCATCCGTTTTACCGGCACATCTGTTCAATTCATAAGCCCAATCCTTTAATTTAAGGAGAGCCGCTTGTAATTCTTTACTTTCTTCCATACTAATCTTCCTTTTTCAAATTCATATATTTTTATGAATCTATCAATCTAAGTCCATTTATTATTTCAAACAGCAAATCAATAAAATTTTATAAATTGCCATCCGTAAATTTGCTTATTTTTAGAAATTGCCAACCAAAAGCTTTACTTCATCATCCGTAAGCCTTCTGTACTCTCCGGGTTTCAGACTATTATCAAGACTTAATCTTCCCATACTAAGTCTTTTTAGATATGTTACCTTCATGCCGACTGCTTCAAACATTCTTTTAATTTGGTGATAACGGCCTTCTGTTATGGTAATCTCTACTTTGCTTTTAACTATGCCATCACTTGTAACGTCATCGATATCACCTCTGATATTATAAGCTATATCTGAAGTTTTGTCCTTATCATCATATAATATTTTAAGTTTCGCCGGTGCTGTTGGCTTGTCATCTCCGATATCTATGCCCTCGGCGAATCTTAAAACCATATCCTCGGTTACCTCTCCGGCAATTATCGCAAAGTACGTTTTATCCACATGCTTGCCCGGTGTCAGAAGATTATTTGAAAGCTTTCCGTCATTGGTTATAATAAGAAGGCCCTCCGTATCCTTATCCAATCTTCCGACAGGAAAAAGGTCACGTCTTTTCGCTTCCGTAATAAGTTCAACAACAGTCTTGTCCTTATCATCCTTAGTTGCAGATACAACACCCTGAGGCTTATTGAGCATAAAATATTCAAACTCATTATAGATGAGCTTTTTTCCGTCAAGACAGACCTCGTCAATATCGGGATTAATCTTTATATCGCTCTTCCCCGCAGCTTCACCGTTTACTGTCACCCGGCCTTTTTTAATTTTAATCTTTACCTCACTTCTTGTTCCCGCACCTGCATCCGCAAGGAATTTATCAAGTCTTATATCCGCCATTATCATTTCTCTCTGACAATCATTTTATATTTTCTATTATATTATCATTTGATAAAGAATTTTTCCACAAAATAATATATCGATCAGCAATCATTTTTCCGAAAGCCAATCGATATATCTATTTCTTTATATTCAAATTATCAGTTAATCAATCTAAATAATGATTAACCATTTATGTAACAAGTGCCTCTGTCCCCATGTCACACTTATCAGTCATTAAGTGTACTCTTATGGTCTTCCTGTATCTCCGGATGAAACGAAAGAATAGGTTCCTCGTCTTCTCCATTTATATTTCGGTTTACATAGTTTCTTGTAAGCTTTATAACCATCGGAATAAGTGTAATTACACCTATAAGGTTAGGAATCATCATAAGTCCGTTAAAGGTATCTGATATATCCCATGCTATAGATGAGGTCATTATCGAACCTGAAACTATAAGCAATACAAAGAATATTCTGTAGTACTTGGAAGATTTCTCACCAAAAAGATACTCCCATGCTCTGGTGCCGTACTGTGACCAACCAAGTACAGTAGTAAATGCAAAAAGCAAAATAGCAAGTGAAACAAATATTTCGCCCGGTCTACCGAATACATTTGAAAATGCTGTTGCAACAAGTGTAGCATCATCAGTTCCCTCGGCTGCAAAACCTGTACTCAAGTCAATTGCTCCTGATGAAAGAACCACGAGTGCAGTCATGGTACATACAACGATAGTATCAAAGAATACCTCAAATATTCCCCACATACCCTGGATAACCGGCTCCTTAACATTGGAAGATGAGTGAACCATAACTGAAGAACCGAGACCTGCCTCGTTTGAGAAAACTCCTCTCTTACATCCCTGAACTACAGCCTGCTTGATAAGAAGTCCGCCCGCAGCACCGCCTACAGCCTTGAAATCAAAGGCACATTTGAAAATAATCTTAAACATATTGCCTACATCAGATATATGATATATAACAATTGCAAGTGAACCGAGTATGTATAAAACAGCCATAAAAGGAATAACTCTTTCCGCAAATGCTGCGATTCTCTGAAGTCCACCTATTATAATAAGACCTGCGAGAATCATAATTGCAATTCCGATTATAAGTGCCGGAATCGATATACCTGTATCTCCTATTTCAGCAGTTGAATTCTTAAAAAATGTTGATTTAAGATTAAGCGTAATCTTATTTACCTGTCCCATATTACCGATACCAAATGATGCAAGTATAGCAAATATTGAGAAAAGTACAGCAAGAACAGAGCCAAGTGTCTTACAATGCTTCTTGGAACCAAGTCCATCCTTAAGATAATACATGGCACCACCGCACCATTCACCCTTGCTGTTCTTTCTTCTATAATATATACCCAGTATATTTTCTGAGTAATTGGTCATCATTCCAAAAAATGCGGCTACCCACATCCAAAATACTGCACCGGCACCACCCATAACGATAGCTCCTGATACTCCGGCTATGTTACCTGTACCGATAGTTGCGGCAAGTGCTGTACAAAGTGCCTGGAACTGTGATATGGACTGCTTATCAGTCTTTCTTGTAGCCTTACTTTCCTTTTTGAAAACTCCGCCTATAGTATTTTTCCACCAGTGTCCGAGATGGCTTACCTGGAAAAACTTTGTAACACAGGTAGTAAGTATACCTGTACCGATCAACAGTATGATTCCTATCTTAACCCATACGAAATCATTGATTGCACTGTTAATGTCATTCAGTGTACTTAAGAACTCTTTCATATATTTTTCCTCTCTAAATTATTAATTCCTCTTAAAGTATATGTCGCTTTCATCGCATCGCATGTGAATAGTTTCATAAGTAAAAAATGCAGTAAACCACCGATAATGTTTTACTGCACCTTTGCAAATCGTGCCCAGAG
>JAFUEG010000347.1 GCA_017464045.1 Lachnospiraceae bacterium | reverse complement strand
TTTTTTCTGTTAGCCACATCCTATTTTTAATATTAATCAATTATGCTTTCATACCTGTAGCTTCAACCGCGCTCGAGAGCGCGGTTTTAAGCTGTAGGTGTCCTGTTATCACTTATACATAACTCACACCCTGATAATATAGATAAAGAAAAGTATATGAAAAGGCTGATACAACAACAGTTATCCCGATTTGTGTAAAATCAAAAGCGAGAATTCGAAATAGGTGCGTTAAAAAAATCGAACTGTTTGAGCGTAGCGAGTTTTCGATTTTTAGCACCTATAAAGAATTTGAGCTTATTGATTTCACAAATTGCTGGATAGTTGTGTATCAGCCTTATTCATATACTTTTCATATAGTAAACTTAAAATGGTGTGAGTTATGTATAAGTGATAACAGAATACCCACTCTCTGCGATAAACCGGAGTTTATAGTCTGTATATATATGCTTTTTCGTCCGGGTCATCTTCGTAGCCGGGAAGCTTGATTACTTTTTCAAGACGAAGCGGAAACTTGCGTATTACACTCATCATTTCAAATGTGCAGTAGTAGAGGATGATAGTGATCTGACGTAAATTTTCGTGAACGGATTTCATTATCTTTCTGATGATATTTTCTAAAACCTCTGCTGAAAATGGGTTGAAAAAATAAAAATAGTTATCGGTAGGCGAGATTTCATATTCACCGGCATGCATATTGAGAAGAGAAAACTTTTCGCGTTGTTCCATGAATTTTGTGTGATAATTTTCGGCGTTATTGTAGAGAGCGTTGTAAACCTCTGGATTGATTTCTATGCCTGTTACGTTACAGAAAAAACGGTTATTACAATAAAACAAAACTCTGCCCATTCCACATCCGAAGTCGACTATGGTATCATCCGGATTAATGTATATATCTTCAAAGATACGCATCAAAACCTCATAGTCTGTTGACTCATGGATATCTAAATCAGGCAGAGGAGTAAGTTCATTTAATTTTTCGTGATTGGTAAGTATTCCAAAGAAGTCATCATATATTAATTCCTGACTCATACTTTGTTCTCCTTTTTTATATTTATCATCATGCTCATATTTGAAGGGGGAGTCAAAGAATCACCCATATCAAGCGTATAAGATGAGCTTATGCTTATACCGGTTTCCGGTTCGTGAAGCAGATCGATATACTCATAGCTTTCAGTAATAAGTGTAACAGGAATCTTACCAAAGGGCGTTTCATATGTTGTGTTGTGAGTCAACGATTCACCGTAGATAAAGTCTGTTACAAGTTCACCACGTCTTATGATTCGAAGCTCTGTTGGTGAAACATACATCGTTGTTTTAGTTAAAACCCCTTCGCCGGAAAGGTCTTCGCTATAGGTTAACCTATAGCCGCCTTTATCCTTAAATATCACGGCAGTATTTTCACTTTTATTTTTTAAACCATCCTGGTCTGTACTTTCTATAATTATTTTAACGCGCATAAAAACCTCAAAAATATAATGGAAAGTGACATGCGACAGTTGCCTTAACTCGGCGGGTGACAGCAGACAGGCACTCTGTCACATTTTTCTTTAAAATATATGTGATAATTATACTTTAAAAAAATACTATTTTCAAGAATAATACAGGTAAAGTCGCGAACTTATACGAAAAAATAAACACGCTCTATCTCGTACAAATTCTGAAAATACAAAATACACTAAATTCTATTGTTGCAGAAAATACTCAGGGGGGGGTACAATGGGATATATTACTATGCACTAGTCAACAAAAAGTAGACACATATTTTTGAAAAGTATGTAAAAACGCATAGTAAGTAAAAAGGCAAACAAAAATCAGGAGGAAAAATTATGAGGTTAAAGAAATTTGTGGTAGCCGCTGTATGTGGCGCGATGCTTGTTGCAGGAAGCGGATTTGCAGGTATAAATTCGCGTGCGGAAGAGATTGATATTGTTGAGGAAGATTTAACAAAGGCTGAAGGCAGAACGGAAACAATACAAATTGATAGTGGTTGGTATGCTATTAATGAATATGATTCAAATGGACATTTAATTAAATCTACAGTGTATGATGAATCAGGAAATATTTCATATTATGCTATTAATGAATATGATTCAAACGGACATTTAACTAAAGATACACAGTATGATAAATCGGGAAATATAAAAACGAGTAAAATTTATAATGAAAACGGTCTTGATTTTAAGGAGACAAATTATAGTTCTGATGGACATAAAGTTGATGAATCATTTAGAGAAAAAGATAAAGAACCTATAATAACTAAAATGTATGATGAGGATGACAATGTTAACAGAGCCGTTGTAAGTTTTAGAGGTGATAATGATATAAGTAAATCCAGCTGGATTACAACATCCGGAATTTATTGTGCAAGCACCTCACCGTCCATAACTGCAGGTATGGTTTATGAGAAAGAATTTAGTCATGATAGTATAAAGGATATGGAATTCAGATGGCTTGTATGTGAGGAAAGTGAAGGTGTGTGGAAAGAGGCAAGTCCATGGACCTTAAATAATGAGTGGATTAAGTACACTCCATCAAAGTCGGGAAATTATATCTTCATATGTCAGGCAAGAATAGTGGGACATGAAAAGTGTGAGATATCAGCGAGCTTCGGTACTCCGTATGTTAAGACCGGTTCAGGAATAAAGCAGATATGCCAGATGCCTTACGAAGGCGGCGGATATCTTATCGGATTTGAATCCTACGATAATCCGAATCAGGAATATCAGTATGAAATGTTTGTTATGGATTTAAGTCTTCTTGCAGCAGGCTCACCAACACCATGGGTACATGCAACAGGTAAGATTACTCTTGCAGCAGGACCTACTCCTGAAGACGGCAAGACTATGTGGACAGTTTGGCAGCCACAGTACGGCTACTACCTGACATTGTTCAGACTTTATGATAAAGACGGTAACATGCTCGATGAAGTACCATACGGCTTCGCGAACGCATACTAAAATTAAGATATGCAGTTAGGTCGGTTGTGTAGTATGGTATAAAAATAAGGAGTACCGAAATAGTTACACGCAAAGCTCGCTGACGCTGACGCTTTGCTTAGCAACTTTTCGGTACTCCTTATTTTTACATCGCCACATAACCGACACGCTGCGCGTATATGACACATATTATCTACACGAAATCTGTTTTATACCATGCAATATAATTGTCCGTTCCTGTCATATTAGTAACTCTCTATATCAATTACGTTTACTGTATCTACGTTTATAGGAAGGACTCTGTCTGCAAATGCTTTGAATTTATCCATTCCGTCACTTACATAAAAATCGTAGGAAGGAATGTTGCTTCTGCTGTTTAAAAGTCCCTTTTCATCAAGTATTTGTTTTAATTCTTTGGCTGTTTCGTAGGCAGGATTTATAAGTGTTACACCATCACCCATATATCTCTTGATAGGATTAAATAAAAGAGGGTAGTGAGTACAGCCTAATACAAGTGAGTCAACATTATATGGTTTAATTTCTGAAAGATATCTGTCTATCATGTCATCTGTGATTCGGTCTTCTAAAAGACCTTCCTCAACAAGTGGACAAAACAAAGGGCAGGCTTTACCTATTACAGTTACCTCCTCATCGAGTTGCCTTATATAATCCGTATATATACCTGATTTTATGGTTGCTTCAGTTCCGATTACGCCTACATGTTTGGTCTTCGTTTTTTCGACTGCCATTTTTGCACCCGGTCTGACCACACCGATAACGGGGATATCTATTTCGTCACGCATATCTTCAAGGGCAAGTGCGCTGGCGGTGTTGCAGGCAACGACAATTGCCTTGACATTCTTGGTACGTAAAAAACGGACAATCTGTCTGGAAAATTTCAATATTGTATTTTTGGATTTACTTCCGTACGGTACTCGTGCGGTATCGCCAAAGTATATTACATTTTCACTTGGAAGCTGGCGCATCAGCTCACGAACTACCGTTAAGCCGCCGACACCGGAGTCAAAAACACCTATCGAAGCGTTCATATTTGTTTCCCCTTCCTTTTGATTTTAAAAACTAAAATAACACTCACTGCAAGTATAACAGTTGATATGCAGACTGTCAAAATGCGGGATGTCATGCTGCTAAACAGTCCTCTTGGCACAGCCATAATGCTTACATTAAGAGCTATATGAAATACAATTCCGGCAAGCAGATTATCTGTTTTATGTACTAAAAAGCCTATAAGCATGCCAAGCAAAAATGCATATATGCCTTGGATTATATTACCGTGGTAGACTCCGAAGATAAGTGCCTGAATAATTATAGCAAGTGTGACAGGCATACATCTTTTTGCATATGTAAGGGTAAGTCCGCGGAACAAAATCTCCTCTGCAATGGGTGCCAGTAAAAATACAGCCACCAGCATAAGCCAGGAGGAGGATACACCGGTTACATTTTCCACTAAATCATCATATGCTGAAAATGCCGATTTGAATACCGGTCGGATAAGTGAAAGGATGCTGTCAACAAAAAATTGTCCGGCAATACCGGCTGTTATAAGAAATATTATTATAGGCGGTTTGATAATGCCAAAAAAGCCTTCTTTAACAGAAGGCTTTTTAAGTTTGTAATACCATAGTCCGAAGACCAATATATACAGGATAAACTGAACTGCCGAAATAACTGCTTTGTTCATTGGCTGGTTGTAATCCTGAGACATGATGGTTTCAATGGTTCTTGATGCAACGGTTTTTTCATTTGATACACAATTTTTTATAAATATTGCAACAATATCACCAAAGACGGTTACAACCTGAAGGAGCATAGCAATTACACATGGTACGAATATATTTATTATATTCCTGGTTCGATTATTTGATTCCATCTTTAATCTTCTTAGCTCTTTCTTTTTCTTTCTTAATTTGTTCTTTTGTCTTTTCCTGATCTATACCTTTAGCTTTATTTTGCTTCTTAGCTAATATTTCATCATTAATCTGCTTCTGGTATTCAGCCTGACGCTGCTGCATACGCTGACGCATGCTCTTCTTCTTTTTCTTGCCGTTTGTTTCTTCCTCAACCTGAGCGGCTTTTTTCTTACCTCTGACGCTCTTAACGCTTACTATGTAGATGCCGCTTACCATGGCCTTAACCTCACCCTTGGTAGGTACATCTTCAAATATGGCATCGTCACATATAAAGTTCATAATCTGTGGACCGACCTTTGCCTTTACGATAGGAAGCTTAGCCTTGTGATATTTCTTAGGAGTCTGTTCCATAACCATTTTAGGCAGGCCTGCGTCCTTCATGGGCAGGTATTTTTTATCTATGATAAGCATAGTAGCAGGCTGAGCTGCATCAGCCATCTGTTCCTTTTGTTCAATCTGTTTCTTTTGGAGCTTGTCTCCTACCTTATATAGTGCAAATAGTATTCCCAATGCAACTACGATAACTATTAGTAATATTCCCCACCAAGGCATATTGTTGATCCTCCATTGTTATTTTTTAATCTTATGCGTTCTTCGCATATCTTTAATAATATCAGGTATTTCCTTGTATTTTGCCTTTCTTTCCTTCATAGGATAATCATTTGGATAGATAGGCTTGCCGTATTCGATAATTACATTTCCCTTTGTGAATTTTTTGCCCGGTGCAGATTCGTATATTAAATCTGTTCCGGAAACCGCAAATGGAACGATAGGACAGCCGGATTTATCGGCCATCTTGTAACCGCCTTCCTTAAAAGGAAGAAATTCGTCTGTCTGGTTTCTGTGTCCTTCAGGGAAAAGTATCATGGAATGTCCCTGCTTAAGGAATTCAGCTCCTTTATTAATAGTTTCAAGACCCTGCTTTATGTTGTCACGCTCTAAGAAAAGACATCCTATATCTCTCATATAGAGGCGAAGCAGCGGAACCTTTCGCATCTCTGCTTTTGCTATAAAGCCTGCAGGTCCTCCGGTGGTATTGTGGGAAACCAGTATGTCAAAGTAGCTTCTGTGGTTTCCGACGAAAAGGCATGCTGTATCCTTTGGTATATTTTCCTCCCCCAGCACGGTTATTTTACATCCAACAAGCTTAAGTTCAGCATTGAAAAATCCTTTTACAAGTCTGTAGGAACGCTCCCACGCTTCATCGGGATTTGTCTTAGCAAGCTTTTTTAAGTACCAGTGATAAGGTACTATAAAAAAGGATGAAAAAAACAGTGCCAGATATGCTAAAAATTGCTTCATATAACCCCTCCAAACATATTATCTTCCATACATTTTACAGGTTTCATATAATCTTGCAGCAAGCTCGTTTGTAAGAGCCTCCTGCTTATAGCGCCAAGCCCAGTTTCCTTCACCGACACCCGGGGTATTGAAACGTGCCCAGGAATCAAGGCAGAGTACATCCTGAAGAGGAACTATGGCCATATTGGCAACAGAGCCAAAGCAGGCTCTTATTAAAATCCAGCATATATCATTACCGTCAGTTGAAAAATATCGTCTAAGCTTATCCTTTGATGCCTCATAAGCATGCTTATACCAGCCGAGAGTTGTGTCATTATCATGTGTTCCGGTATAACATACGCAGTTTCTTATAAAATTATGAGGAAGGAAATCATTTTCCTCAGGATTTTCAAATGCAAACTGAAGAATCTTCATACCCGGTAAACCGAATTTATCTCTTAAAGCTGCTACGGATTCATCAATTTCACCCAAATCTTCGGCTATTATCGGAAGATGATAACCAAGGGTTGCTTCAAGCTGTGTAAAGAAATTTACACCCGGTGCTTCAACCCATTTACCGTTTATAGCAGTTTCTTCACCGTAAGGAACTGCCCAGAATTTATCAAAGCCTCTAAAATGGTCGATACGAAGGAAATCAGCAAGAGTGAGCTGATGCTTGATGCGGTTAAGCCACCATTCGTAGCCGGTTTCGGTATGTTTTTTCCAATTGTAAAGAGGGTTGCCCCAGAGCTGACCGGTCGCTGAGAAATAATCAGGTGGTACACCTGCAACGACAGTCGGATAGCCATCGCTGTCAAGAAGGAAAAGCTTCTGATTGGCCCACACGTCAACACTGTCCCAAGCCATAAATATCGGAATGTCACCGACTATCGATATATTTTTATCATTGGCATATTTCTTTAATTTAAGCCATTCTACATTAAATAGGAACTGAATAAACTTATAATATTCTATCTCTTTTTCAAGCTTTTTAATCCAGGCTTCCTTTTGCTTTTTGGTAGGCTTCTTTAAATCATCCTCCCACATATACCAAGGCATACCTTCGTGATAATCCTTGCCTGCCATAAATAATGCATAATCATCAAGCCAATACGCATTTATTTCACAAAATCCCTTATACTGTTCCAAAAGCTCAGGGCTTGTGGAAATTCCGTCTGATATATCATCATCCGTAAACCTTGCATAAGCGGTTTTTAAAAGACGTGTCTTAAAAGCTATAAGCTCGCCGTAATTAACCTGTTCAGGATTCCACTGCGGCATATCATAAAAATCGCTGTCATGTAAGAGCTGCAGTTCTTTTAAATGGTCAAGACTTATTATAAGCGGCTGACCTGCAAAGGCTGAAAACGGCTGGTATGGTGAGTCACCGAAGCCTGTATGCCCAAGCGGTAAAACCTGCCAGGTATTGAGACCCGAACGCTCCAGAAAATCTATAAAATCATAAGCACCCTTACCTAAATCTCCGATACCGTAAGGTCCCGGAAAGGAAGTAGGATGTACTAAAATCCCTGTGTATCTTTTTGGCTTTTTTTCTCTAAATCCCGTTATCATAGGCTCTGCCATTATTTTTATCCTCCTTGATTTTGGTATTACACATACAATCCAAATTATACAAAAAAATCACATAAAAAACAATGCTTTAATTGTAGGAATTATAGAGTTTTTCAAATAAAGGTATGGATTTTTCGACCATATCCGTGGTAACACAGTAGGAAATCCTAAAATGCCCCGGACAGTTAAAGCTGTCACCCGGTACAATTATAAGGTTATATTCCTTTGCGGCTTTCCAACAGAACTCATTTGCATCGCTTATAGGAGTGCGAGGGAACATATAAAATGTACCGCCCGGTTCTACTACATGGTAGCCTATTCTTGTTAATTCTCTATATAATATTTCCTTATTCTTTTCATAAACAGAAAGATCACTGGTGGTATAAAGAATGTTTTCTATACCGAGCTGAATAAGTGATGGTGGGCAGTTGTGGCCGGTAAATCTTGAAATTTGTCCACACATCAAAACGATAAGCTTTGCATCCTTACATGCCGGATTGACTGCCACGTAACCGATTCTTTCACCCGGAAGAGAAACTGATTTACTGAAAGAGTAGCAGCAAATCGAGTTATCATAAAAGGCTGATACAAAAGGCGCATCGGTACCTGTAAACACAATTTCTCTGTAAGGTTCATCGGATATAAGGTAGATATCGTGACCGTATTCCTCCTGTTTTTCAACAAGTATAGCTGCAAGTTTTTTAATTGTTTCGGTTGAGTAAACTATACCTGAAGGATTATTTGGAGAGTTTATTAAAATTGCCTGCACATTAGGATTAAGTGCTTTTTCAAACTCTTCAAAATTAATCTGAAATGTATCGATATCTGCAGGAACTACGGTAAGTTTGGCACCGGTTCCCGTTACGTAAGGTACATATTCAGGGAAATAAGGTGCAAAGGTAATAACCTCATCACCATCCTTAACAACACATCTTATGGCATGTGCTATGGCGCCTGCTGCACCTGTTGTCATAAAGATTTCATCCTTGGTGTAATTCATACCGAATCTTTTGTTAAGAGAAACGGCAACCGCCTCCCTTGTTGAATCTATTCCAAGAGATGGGCTGTATCCGTGAAGTGCTACGGGATTTTTTGTCTCGAGCATCTTTATAAGTCCGTCGGTAAATTCCTTTGGTGTCGGAACAGACGGATTTCCGATTGAAAAATTATAGATATTTTCTGCACCTATCTCAGCAGCCTTTTTGTTGGCATATGTAAAAAATTCTCTTATGACGGAGCCTTTGCCTGTCATATCCTTGTACATTTCATTAATCATAATAAAACTCCTTTATATATTTATAAATTCATTTATAATCACGTGTTGTTTTACAACACGTGGCGCGCGAACGGTTGCGAAGCATATTTTCCTATCCGTGAGCTGCGCCTCCTTAGCGGAGCGTTTTTTTGTTATAAGCTTGCTTATAACAAAAAAATGAGTGGTGAACCAAACCGGGGAGGGATTTATTCATCACTCATTTAGGGGAGAGAGGATTCAAATATATGAAAAGCTCTTTACGGAAAATAATTTAACATAAAAATGTGTTCAAATTATGTCCTAATTGTGAAAAATTGGTTCTTGAAAATTAATTTGCGCCTAATTCTTTCATTGAAGCATCAAGCTGCTTCAATGTTTTTTGAATAGCATCATTTATAACACCTGACTCATGTGCCATCTTTCCGAACTCATGAGCAACTACGGTAAATCCCTTACCTGCTTCACCGGCACGGGCTGCTTCTATGGAAGCATTAAGTGCTAAGATATTCTGCTTATTTTCAATCTTCTTAAGTCCCTGTGACTTTAATGTAAGTTCTCTTATAAGAACTGCAGCATCAGATATCTGATCGGAAAAATTATTATTGATTCCGTTTAACTGCTGTTTACTATAATATCTCTCCATAAGGTTTGTGATGGAAGATACAAGTAATCTTGATGCAGCCTCTACCTGCTCTTCAGGAGTATCCTCATCTAAAGGTCCTCCGATTACAGATGCCACAACAACATCATCAACCTCTATATCTTCACTAAATGCTTCGATGTTGTCACGTGAAAAGCCTAATTTATTCGAAAGAAAATCTCCTTCATCATCAAGCACAACTGCTATCATGCCTGTTGCAGCTGACCAGTCAACCAGAAGCTCATCCAATAATGATATATCTAAGAATTCACTTACTGCCATTTCATTACCCCCTAATCTGATTATGTATTTTGTAATAACAGTTAAAATATATTGTATATAATTTTTTTAAAAAATTCAACTAAATTATATAAAAAGATAATGATTATCAAAAAATAGTTGGTTATCTTTTAAATTTCAAGCCATATATCCGCAAATACAGACCTATGAATAAAGATGGGAGGTCATATCGCCTATCGCTACGGCAAGGGTATGAAGCTCCTCCATAGTTGCATTTATCTCTTCCATATTGGCACTCTGAGAGGTAATGTTATCGTTAATTTGATTAATCTTTTGCATAACATTTTTAACAGAGGCATTCATTTCTCCAAGTATCTGTGAAATGTTATTGGTTGTCTCTTTGGTTGAATTGGCAAGATTTTGAACCTCGCTTGCAACAACCGCAAATCCCTTACCTGCTTCACCGGCTCTTGCTGCCTCAATACTTGCATTGAGTGAAAGAAGATTGGTCTGTGCAGCAATGCTTTGGATACTCTGGATAATCTCCATAGATGCATCTACGGATGCTTCGATTTCCTGTGAAGCTTCAGCGATTTCTGTCTGGCGAAGTGCAACATCCTGCATCTCACCTGCAGCTTCATCAACTGTTTTTGAAACATCTGCTATCTTTGCTTCAAGACTTTCGATATCAGGAGCAAGTTCTGACTCGAATTTAACTCTGTGCTCTTTTTCTTCCGTTACATCCAAAATCGTACCTGCCGCCATAAGAGGAACCTTATCCGGTGAAAATACTACATAGCTTGAAGCTCTGAACCATTTATATTCACCGCTCTTATGCTGGATACGGTATTCCATATCAAACACTGTATCACCGCTTGGGTCTGCCATCTGTTTAGCCATCAAACCTGCTGCTGCCTCCACATCATCCGGATGAATCTTGGTCAACCAGGAGGACATAATATCAGGGAAATCTATAGAATTACTATATCCAAGAAGCTTTTTAAACTGATCGGAAAATACCATAGGAGTATTTGGATCATCAATTGCACCCTGTGTCAGGTCAAGGCTCCATGAACCTTCAAGCATCATCTTGTCAACCGCATACTGCCTTCTCTGGTCATGTTCAAGTTTTGCCTCGGTTTTAAGCTTATCTTCAATATCTATAAAGGTTCCTATGAAAACCTCAGGATTGCCGTTAGGACGACGTATACATTCACCTGTTGCATGATACATACGGTATTCACCGCTTCTTGTAAGAAGTCTGTAATTTACATCATATCTTGCCTCTCTTCTGGCAACTGCGGCACCGTATGAAGCAAATACCTCTTCAGAATCATCAGGATGGATTATCTTTCCGAGTGATTCAACTGTATCAGGAAGCTCTGACTCGGTATATCCAAGACTTCTTCTCATATTATCAGTATAATGAACGCCGGTCTGATTGCCGTCTTCATCAAAAAATGCCATCCATATTGCGAGGTTAGCGGAATTATTAACCGATTCAAGCATACGGTAGTTTTTTTCCGATTCATATTTGTACTTTGCAACCTCATTCATAAGTGCATCAATTTCGCTATTGTTATCTTGTACATAGCTTTGCTTTTTCCCAAACATATTTGATAATCCTCCTTGTGTTTCTTATCTGTTTTTTTTATAATCGATGTCATAACCCCCGGAAGTAAACCATATAATAAACCCTAAATAATAAGCCGTAAAATAATAAAATATATATTTTTACATTATCACTAAATATAGATTATATCACAAATGACAAATAAACAAAAGGTATAACGTAAATTTTCGGCATAATGCACAAAAAAAATCCTATTTTGTCGTTTTTCAAGCTTAATTTGAGTGCTTTTCATAATTGCCGATAATAGTAAAATATGTTATAATAAAGCTCTGAAATTAGTAGTACATTTTATGTACCTAATATACAAAAACATAAGCAATAGGAGGTAATTAGCAATGGGAGTTAATCGTTTTGTATTGAATGGAATTTCTTATCACGGACATGGTGCTATCAATGAAATTCCGGGAATCATCAAGTCAAAGGGCTTTAAGAAAGCATTTGTTGCATCCGATCCTGATTTGGTAAAGTTTGGGGTTACCGCAAAGGTTACGGATTTACTTGATCAAAATGGTATCGCGTATGAGGTTTATTCTGATATCAAACCAAATCCTACTATCGAAAATGTAAAGAGCGGTGTAGAAGCTTACAAGGCTTCAGGCGCAGATTTTATGATTACTATCGGCGGCGGTTCATCTATGGACACCGGTAAGGGTATAGGTATTATCGTTAATAACCCTGAGTATGCAGATGTTCGTTCTCTTGAGGGAGTTGCTCCGACAAAGAACCGTACAGTATTTACAATCGCTGTTCCTACAACAGGCGGAACGGGTGCCGAGTCAACTATTAACTACGTTATTACAGATGTTGAAAAGAAACGTAAATTTGTATGTGTAGACCCTAACGATATACCTGATATAGCAGTGGTTGACCCTGACATGATGGCTTCTATGCCTAAGGGACTTTCAGCTTCAACAGGTATGGACGCATTGACACATGCTATAGAGGGATATACTACAGCGGCTGCATGGGAGCTTTCAGACTGTCTTAACCTTGAAGCAATTAAGCTTATTGCAAAGAACTTAAGAAAAGCTGTAGACAATGATCCTGACGGACGTGAGGGCATGGCTCTTGCACAGTATGTAACAGCTATGGCTTACTCCAATGTCGGTCTTGGTATAGCACATTCTATGGCACATACCCTTGGTGCAGTATATGATACTCCTCATGGTGTAGCCTGCGCTATGATGCTTCCTATCGTTATGGAATTCAACGCAGAGGCAACCGGCGATAAGTTCAAATATATCGCAGAAGCCTTTGATATCAACACAGAGGGAATGAGTCAGGAAGAATACAGAAAGGCTGCTATAGATGCAGTAAGACAGCTTTCTGTTGATGTCGGAATTCCTACAAAGTTAGACAAGCTTAAGGAAGAGGATCTTGATTTCTTATGTGAATCAGCCGCAGCAGATGCATGTGCTCCGGGTAATCCAAGACCTGCAAGCTTAGAGCAGTTTAGAGAGATGTTTAAGAAGTTGATGTAGTTAAGTTATTATATTAAGTTGATTATCAAAGCTTTATTTAAAGAATATGTTTTTTACAAAATGTTTTGATAGCGGCATAATAGCATGAAAAGTGAGGTATACAGATGAAGATTGAAGATTTTGCAAATATGGAACAGTTTGAGGCTATTATGAGTAACTGGGCTAAGGCTACAGGACTTGCTACCGTTGCAGTTGGAGCTGATGGTAAATATATTTCAGATTGTTATAATTTTACGGATTTTTGTATAAAGCTTACCAGAGGCAGTGCAGAGGGCTGCAGGAGATGTGAGAAATGCGATGCTGAAGGTCAGGGTGTTTATCACTGTCATGCAGGTCTTGTTGATTTTGGTATACCGCTTAAGTTGTATGATGGGACTGTTCTTGGCTCCGTTATCGGGGGACAGGTTCTTCCTGAAAATCCGGATGAAGATAAGTTCAGACGGACAGCGAGAGAGCTTGGAATAGATGAGGACGAGTATATAGAGGCGCTTAACAAGGTTAATGTTAAGACTGAAGAGGAAATAAATGCATCTGCAAATCTTCTCGGACAGGTTATGAATAATTTCATAAATGCAGAATACAATGCCAAATATAACGGAAAAATAATCGAAAGTCTTACCGATGGTGTAAAGCAGTGTGAGGATTATGTGGCCAACATCAAGAATAATACTAAAAATCTTGATGCCATACAAAGAAAGCAAAATATACTTGCACTCAATGCTTCCATAGAAGCGGCTCGTGCCGGTGAAGCAGGCAAGGGCTTTACGGTTGTTGCAAATGAGGTTGGCAAGCTTGCAAAGAGCTGTACAGAGCTCAACAAAGAGATTTCCAATAATGTAAACAGCATTTCAAATGTAATTAACGGCTTGACTGAACTTAAGTTCAATACAGCAAATTAAGAATTAAATAAATTAAAGAATTTGAGGGCGGAAATTGAATTTTCCGTCCTCTTTGCTTGCGAAAAAAATGCATTAACATTATAATATCTTTTGTTATATACATATTTTGAAATTTCTATTATGATTTGAGAGGAATAAAATAAAGATGGTTAAAATATTTGAGACACATGCTCATTACGATGATGATGCATTTGACGGCGACAGAGAAACGCTGATAGATTCATTTAAGGAAAACGGCATTTACGCTGTAACCAATATCGGAGCAGATTTAAAAAGTTCCCAAAACACTTTGGAGCTTATAAATAAATATGATTTTTTCTATGGCGCAGTCGGCGTGCATCCTTCTGATGTTGATTGCCTTGAAGAGATAGGGGACGATGAGAAAGCAATTAAGCTCCTTTTGGATATGGCAGAGTCGTCGGACAGAGTAGTCGCCATAGGTGAGATTGGTCTTGATTATCATTATGAGGATACGGATAAGCCGCTTCAGGAAAAATGGTTTAGAAAGCAGCTTGGTCTTGCAAGAAGGCTCAAGCTTCCGGTAGTTATACATAGCAGGGATGCAGCAGCTGATACCATAGATATAATGAAGGATGAAAAAGCCGGGGAGATAGGCGGAGTTATACACTGCTATTCGTATTCTGTGGAATCGGCAAAGATATTTTTAAATATGGGATTTTACATAGGAGTTGGCGGAGTCGTTACATTTAAAAACGGTAGAAAGTTGGTTGAGACGGTGGAATATACTCCGTTAGACAGAATCGTGCTTGAAACGGACAGTCCATATCTTGCGCCACAGAATTATCGCGGCAAGAGAAACAGTTCGCTTTATATACCGTATGTAGCCAAAAAAATAGCTGAGATAAAAGGCATTTCCGTAGACGAGGTATATGAAACAACCTGGAACAATGCAGTGAAAATGTATAAAATAAACAGCGATAAAGCATAGAAATATGAAAAATCAAAACAGGGTTTAATTAATCGAAAAGGAATTAATATGGAAAAGTTAAGTAATCCGCAGGTTACAATTGAAATAATTAAAAAATACAATTTTGCCTTTCAAAAAAGATTCGGGCAAAATTTTCTGATAGACGGACATGTGGTGGAAAAGATAATTAAGGCGGCTGATATATCGAAAGAAGATGTTGTTCTTGAGATAGGTCCCGGCATAGGAACCATGACGCAGTATCTTGCTGAGGCGGCAGGTAAGGTTTATGCCGTTGAAATTGATAAAAATCTGCTTCCGATACTGGCTGATACATTGTCAGAATATGACAATGTTGAGGTTATAAATGAAGATATTCTTAAGCTTGACATAGAGGAGCTTGTCAAAGAGGAAAAGGGTAATCTTAAGGTGGTTGCCAATCTTCCGTACTATATAACAACTCCGATTATCATGGGACTTTTGGAAAATCATATACCGGCGAAGTCCATTACGGTTATGGTGCAAAAGGAGGTTGCCGAGCGGATGCAGGCAGACCCCGGCAGCAAGGATTATGGCGCGCTTTCACTTGCGGTTCAGTATTATGCCGAGCCGTATTTAGCTGCAAATGTACCGCCTAATTGTTTTATGCCAAGACCAAATGTAGGTTCCGCTGTTATAAGATTAACTAACTGGGACAATCCTCCGGTTAGTGTAAGAGATGAAAAGCTTATGTTTAAGCTGATAAGAGCTTCTTTTAATCAGAGGAGGAAAACCCTTCAAAACGGAATCAATAATTCTCCCGAGCTTTCCTTTACAAAGGAACAGGTGGCATATGCATTAAAAGAACTTGGTAAAAATGAGAATGTAAGAGGAGAAACACTTACACTTTCGGAGTTTGCGAAACTAAGTGATTTACTTTCCGAAATCTAATAAAAAGCATAGATTATTATCGGTATAAATGGTCAAGCCTTCGCATATATTATATATATGTTTAAGAAAAAAGTGAGGAAAGATTATGCGAAAGGGAAGATGTGTATCATATATATACCGATATAGAAACAATGAAAGATGTGAAAATGCAGGTTTTATCAAGATACAGTGTGTATCAAACGGAAATGAAAATCAGGCGAGAATCCAGATAGGACTTAAATTATATAAAAAAATGGAATGTAAATGTGAGGTGTATCTTCTGCATGGAAATTCAGGAAGATTTCTTACGGATATAAATTTTTGTGCCAGGGAAAGAGACACGATTATGAAGAGAATGTTTGTGCCTTGGGATAATCCGCTTGGTGATTTTGTTTCGCTTGATGAATACGCTGGTCTTTTCTTTTTATGTGATGATGGAGAACAACTTCTTGGAGTTTGGGATGATAAGCGTGTTAGTCCTGAAGATATTATAATTTCCAGAAGTGAAAGGGTTGAGAAGAAAAAAGAAGAGTATAATAAAGAAAATAGATATGAATCAGAATCAGACAATGATGGTCAGAAAAAAATCAATTTAAGATTTAGTGACAAAAAGAAGAATAATGATAAAAGTGTGGATTTAAAAGGCAATGTAGATAATAACGGTATAGATGAAATACCAACTATAAAGCTTGAAGAAGAATATAATGATGCGTGTGAGGAGATGCTGAGCACGTATCCGAAACTTGCACTATTTGCAGACAGTCAAATAACAGAGTGTGTAAAAATAAAGCCTCAGGATATAGGAAAGCTGCACATGAATAATTGGAAACTTGGTGAAAACAGCTTCTTGTCACATGGATTTTATCAGTATAGATATATAATGCTTGGAAAAGTAAAGTTAAATAATGATGAAGAAAAGGTTGTGATAGGAGTTCCGGGAGTATTTTCAAACAAGGAAAGATATCTTGCAAATATGTTTGGATTCAGAAGTTTTGTTCCGGTAAAAAAGGATAGACTAATGACAGGAAAGTTTGGCTATTGGATATCTGAGGTATCAAGAGCATAAAGGTCAAGGTAAATGTTACGTCCATTTACATTTGCTTTCAGCTCATTTATTGAATATCTCATAAAACCAAGTCTTTTAGCGAGCTTGATTGAGGGCTCGTTGTCAGGTGCTATATGTGCGGCTATCAAGCCTATGCCATAATGATTTTTCATGACCTGAATACCGCTTCGGCACGCTTCGAAAGCAAAGCCACGATTTTGGTATAGTAAATCAAGCTTGTATCCTATCTCGGCATAGCGGCCAAATTTCCCTTGTTTTATATTGAAATTAACTGAACCTATTATTCTGTCAGGACGATGTGAGGTATAGATATAGTACCTTAGAAAATTACCACCCAGGTAGGCATTGTATTCACTTCTCAGATGGTTGATGTGATAGTCCTTTGTATAAAAACCGATTGGACGTGTTGGTTCGTATTTTTCAAAAATGAGCTTATTTCTTTTATAGAGGTCTAAAACATCACCGGCTTTAAGTTCATTTTCAACCTGAAGTATAAGATTTTCGGTGTATATAACTGAAGGTCCCATAGTAAGCTCCTAAAAAGTATTTGAAAATATTATATAATGTAAAATATTCAAAATCAACCAAGTAAGTTAAATAAGGATAATGGAAGGAAAAATATAACATAGAGAATATTAGATTATATTCGATATCAGAAAAGATATAAATAGTCTGAGTAAAGAGTAAATGGATTATCAAAAATACAGAAGATCAAGGATGGAAAGTAATATGGATGAGGATGTAAAATATATGAAACAGGCTGTAAGGCTTGCAAAAAAAGCAGCAGCCAATGGTGATGTACCAATTGGATGTGTGATAGTGCAAGATGGTAAGGTGATTGCGAGAGGATATAACCGACGAAATGTCGACAGGACAACTCTTGCCCATGCTGAGATACTTGCCATAAAAAAAGCTTCAAAGATAATCGGAGATTGGAGACTTGAAAATTGCACTATGTATATTACTCTTGAACCATGTCAGATGTGTGCGGGAGCTATAGTTCAGGCACGTATACCAAGATGTGTTATCGGATGCATGAATCCAAAGGCTGGTTGCGCCGGTTCTGTTATTAATATTCTTGATATAAAGGAATTTAATCATCAGGTTGAAGTAAAAAAAGGAGTTCTTGAAGAAGAATGTTCAAGTATGATGAAGAATTTTTTTGTAAAGCTTAGAGCTGATAAAAAGTCAATGTAAGTTTAGAATCTGTTTTTTCTTGACTTAGAGAAAGAATTTCTATATACTAATATAGATGTACTGCGAATTTGCTTTAAGATAATTTAATTATTTATTAAGGAGAATTCGCATGAAATTGTTATAAAATTTCCGTGCAGCTGGGGAGTTAGCGGTGCCCTGTACCTGCAATCCGCTACAGCAGGAGTGATGGTTGACCTAGGGGTGTTATCTTGTGAGGCTGCCCTTGGTAAGTGGCGTTGATGTTTGGGTCTTGCGCGACAGGAACCTGTGAACCGTGTCAGGTCGGGAACGAAGCAGCACTAAGCAGGACCTTCTGTGTGCCGCGAGGCAGCCTGGGCTGAGTTAACTGCTAAGGTAACGCTTGTGAGAGCATCACGAAGTCAGCCGCACGGTATTATTTTATATAGATAAATATTTGTTTACAGGGTTTGATAAAAATTAACATATATCCATTGCATTAAGGTGTGGATGATATGCGAATGGTTATTATTTATTATTTTACTGGCTTTAAAATTATTAACATAAGAGGAGGTTATTTATGGGAAATGAAAAAAGTAGTGTCAGTCGTTCGTTGCTGATGGCAATTACCATACCTGATGCGTTGATACTTGGCGCATATCTGTTAGAGGTCATAAAGGGTGAACGTACCATAGGATATTATGGTGCTCTTGCAGCCCTTATCTTAATTCCGATTATCTTTGCGTGGATTTCATTTAAGGCAAATCCGGATTCGGATGCATGCAGATATATAGCTGTGCTTGGTTATATCGCCATGTACACCATGGTAGTATTTACAGGTGATACGGCACTTGTGTGCATATACATAATTATTCCTATGAGTTATCTTATCGTGTGTGCAGATCCAAAGCTTTTGAAAATATCTGCGATATGGGCGATTCTTGCCAATGTGGCGGCAGTTATTTACAAGGTGGTTGGAAAAGGTCTTACAAGTGCGGATGACATAGCTGATTATGAAATTCAGATACTTGCTATTTCCCTTTTTATGATTTTTCTTTATACTTCAACCAATCTCCAAAAGAAGCTTAATGATGCAAGGATGGGTAAGGTTATTGAACAGGAAAAACAGGCAGAGAGTACTCTTAATCATATCCTTCAGGTTGCAGATAATGTTACCAGAGAGACACAGTCTGTTCTTTCTATGGTAAATGAAGTATCTGATTCCTCCAACATCACTGCAAACAATATGGAGGAAATCACAACAGGTACAGGTCAGACTGCAGACTCCATACAGGAGCAGCTTTCACAGACAGAACAGATTCAGAGCATAATTGAGGACGTTAACAGTGCTGCTGAAAATATGCAGCTTATGATTAAAGATAGTTATAAGAATATCGAAACCGGTGTAAATAACATGGATACCCTTACAGAAAGTGCATCCTATGTTGAGCAGATTAATAAAGACTTAAATAATGAAATGTCAGCTCTAGTTGAGGATGCCAATCAGGCACAGAATATTATTCAGATTATTCAGGATATAGCAAGCCAGACCAATCTTCTTGCACTTAATGCCTCCATAGAAGCAGCCCGTGCAGGAGAAACAGGAAGAGGCTTTGCGGTCGTTGCGGATGAAATCGGTAATCTTGCCCAGCAGACTGCTGATGCAACAGAAAACATCGCCGATTTGCTTACTCGTCTTACAGATGGTGCAAATGCAGCAAGTACAGCAGTAGACAATGCTGTTGAGGCAGGAAGCAATCAGAACAGCCTTATCTTAAGTACGCGTATGACCTTTGAGCAGATTAGAGATACCATATCTGTTGTAGCAGACAGCGCTAGACAGGAATCGGAATCTATAGAAAACCTTCTTGCGGTAAATACAGAACTTGTATCCAGTGTTGAAACCATCTCCGCAATAAGCGAAGAGGTTACGGCAACCAGTCAACAGGCTCACGAAATGGCACAGAAAAATGTTCAGCTTTCAGATAACATGAAGTCAAGTATAGAAAGACTTTCAGCTTCCGTAAACGAACTCAAATAAATCCTTGTCTATCTGTTTAGGTACATAATGTTGAAATCTACGTCCCCGGTTATGCCGGGGATTTTTCCTGTGCAGCCCATCTGCCACATTATGTAGTTGCCGGTGTAGTCGGTGCTGTTGGTATAATGTGCAAGCCATACAGGGGTATTTTGCTCATTTGTCCAAAGGCATAAAAGATAGTTTTTGCTGCTGTATAGCATCGCATCATATCCATAAGAATTTATTTCATCATAGAAGGTCTGGTAAATGTTATTTATGTCATGGAGATTTATCTCGTAGTTTTCAAAATTTGCAAAATCCTCCCAGTCATATGCTATAGGATAATCAAGTTTTTGGTCGCCTAAAACTCCCATCAGCCACTTTACATTTTGCTTTACTTCTTCAACACTTCTTTCTTCTGCGTGATAATATATTCCTACCTTTAAGCCTGCCGCTTTGGCATTTTTCATATTGGTATAGTATTTGCTGTCGACGTATACACTTCCGTCATCATATCCGCCGATACGCATGATTACAAATTCACAACCGGCAGCCTTTACCTGGTTGAAATCTATGTCTCCCTGCCATCTTGAAACGTCAATACCAATTTCAGTATTTGAGGTTTTATAATCTCTTATAAAATCAGAAAAATCATATGACGGACGAGGGGTGGACACAGGAAGCTCCGATACCACATGAACCGTCATTTGTGTGTCTGTTTCATTTCCTGCCGCATCAGTAATGGATATATTGATAGGGTAATCACCAAGTATCGATGTATCTACATTTCCATCAACTGTAAATTCCGGTGTTTTGTCCCAATCGTCTGCATATCCAATATATTTATGAACTTCAAAACTTTCCCACTGCTTCACATAAGGTTCCCTGTTTAAAACAAGAAGTACAGGAGGCGTAACATCATCCTCATTTTGTGCATCAATAGGTGTTGCTTCTGTTAACTCTTCGGTTGTTTCCTCGGTTGTCTCTTCAGTTGTCTCCTCTGTAAGTTCTGTAGTTTCATCCGTAGAAGTATCCGTTATCGTTGCCTGTTCTGTACTGATTTCTGAAAATGCTGCACCGTTATCCTTATCTTTAAAACTCTTATTGTAAAGAAATTTGCTCGCAAGATAAATTCCCATAACAATCGCGATAAATCCAACTACAGCTATACATACGGTCAGCACTCTTATCAAAATCTTATTCTTATCATTCATCTATATAAACACTCCTCTCAATCTACATTAAACACCTATATTATACAAAACAAATCAATATTTTTCACTATATTTATTTGAGACGTGGCAGCTTTTATGTAAGAGTATTAATCAAACATATGATTATATGATAATGGTTTAGGCTGTATATATGTATAGGACAGCATTTAACCCGATTTGCATTAAATCAAAAGCGAAAATTCAAGATAGGTGCGTAAAAAATCGAACTGTTTGAGCGTAGCGAGTTTTCGATTTTTAGCACCTATGAAGAATTTGAGCGTTTTGATTTAGCAAATTGATGGTTAGCTGTCCTATACATATATACAGTCTAAACCATTTTTATGTAATAAAATATTAATACTCGTCTGTAAAAGCTGCCACTGTCATACATAAAAGACGTTATAGGGAAAAGCTATAACGGGCTATTATTTTTATGTATTTTTCAAATTCATATCAAGGTGCTATACTTTCAAACATTCAGAGGGGAAGTGATAACGATGATAAAGCTTGAACATGTAAGTAAAGAATTTGAAGCACGAGGAAAAAAGAAAATTGATGCTGTAAATGATGTAAATCTTACAATTAATACCGGGGAGATATTTGGTATAATCGGATTTTCCGGAGCAGGCAAATCTACACTCGTTCGATGTATTAACCTGCTTGAGCATCCAACTACCGGTAAGGTTTTCTTAAATGATAAGGAACTTACCGCTGCAAGTGCCAAAGAGCTTAGGCAGGAAAGAAGAAAAATCGGAATGATATTCCAACAATTCAACCTTTTGGCACAAAAGACCTGTATAGATAACATTACATTTCCGCTTATCATATCAGGTGTTCCTAAAAAAGAAGCGATAGAACGTGCAAAGGAACTTTTGGAGCTTGTTGACTTGAGTGATAAAGCGAAGGCATATCCGGAGCAGCTTTCAGGAGGTCAAAAGCAAAGAGTTGCCATAGCAAGGGCACTTGCCACAAACCCTGAGGTTTTGCTATGTGATGAAGCTACCAGTGCACTTGATCCTATAACAACACGTTCCATACTTGCGCTTCTAAAAAAGATAAATGAAGAGTTGAAGGTAACAATCGTTGTTATAACTCATGAAATGAGAGTGGTTGAGCAGATATGTGACCGTGTCGCAGTCATGAGCGAGGGCTTTATAAAAGAGGTAGGAACAGTAAAGGATATATTCCTAAATCCTAAATCCGATACAGCAAGGAAGCTTATACTTCCTGAGAGAAATCGTATAGAAAAAGGAAAACGTACCGATATTTTAAGACTTGCCTTTGATGGTCAGTCCTCATATGAGCCGATAATTTCAGAGCTTACCTTAGAGTCCGGTGCCTGTGTAAATATACTGGGTGCCAACACAGAGGATATAGGCGGTAAGGCATACGGTCAGATGCTTATTGAGCTTCCGGACGATAAGGAGGCTGTTGAAAAGATAAAAGCATTTTTAGATAAAAAGCAGATACATTATGAGGAAGGAGGCAATGCTGATGTCACTACCGATTGATACATTGATTACATTGTTAAAGGACGGACTTATAGAAAGTCTTTATATGACAATCGTATCGACAATAATCGCCTATGTAATAGGTATACCGCTCGGAATAATCGTTTTTGTAACAGATACAGGCGGGATACTGAAAAATAAACCGGTCAACTTCATATTTGGAGTAATCATAAATATGATTCGTTCGGTACCGTTTCTTATACTTTTGGTAGCAATGCTTCCTGTAACCAGAGCAATTGTCGGAACAACCATCGGTTCAACGGCAACCATAGTTCCACTCGTTGCAGCAGCTGCACCGTTTGTAGCAAGAATGGTTGAGTCCTCGTTAAAAGAGGTAAGCCCGGGAGTGATAGAAGCCGCCAAAGCAATGGGGGCATCTCCTATACAGATTATAACAAGGGTTCTGCTTCCTGAGGCAAAACCGTCACTTACTGTTGGATTTACCATAGCTATCTCGACCATACTTGGATATTCTGCTATGGCAGGATTTGTAGGAGGCGGTGGTTTGGGAGCAATAGCTATAAACTACGGATACTACAGATACAAGACAGATGTAATGCTTATCACGGTTGCACTTTTGATTGTCATAGTTCAGATTTTCCAGACAGTAGGAATGTTTACAGCTAATAAAATAGATAAGCGTACCAACAATTAATTAAGTTAAATATGATGACAGCAAGGGTTAGGCGTAATCACCGGGCCAAAGCATTATTCATCATAAAAATATAATTTATAATACTAGGAGGAATTTATTATGAAGAGAAAGATTTTAGCATTAGTAACAGCACTTACACTTGTAGCAGGTTTAACAACCGGATGTGGAAAGAAGAAGGAAGATAAGGTTATCAAAATAGGAGCAACTCCTACACCACACGCAGAGATTCTTGAGGTTGTTAAGGATGATCTTGAAAAGGAAGGTTATAAATTAGAGATAGTAGAATACAACGACTACGTTCTTCCAAATACCGCAGTAGAAGACGGTGAGCTTTATGCAAACTTCTTCCAGCACACACCTTACCTTGATGATTTCAACGCTGAGAACGGAACTCATCTTGTAGCAGTAGCAAGTATTCACTTCGAGCCATTTGCAATCTATGGCGGCAAGACCAAGAGTCTGGATGATTTAAAGGATGGCGCAACTGTTGCAGTACCAAATGATACAACCAATGAAGCAAGAGCTTTACTCTTACTTGAAGCTCAGGGCTTAATCAAGCTTAAGGCAGACGTAGGTCTTACAGCAACTGTTCTTGACATAGAGGAGAATCCTCTTAACCTTGAAATCAAAGAGGTTGAAGCAGCTCAGGTTGCACGTTCTATCGATGATGTAGATATAATCGCAGTAAACGGTAACTATGCCCTTGAGGCAGGATTAAGCTCAAGTGATGCACTTGCATATGAAGCAGCAGACTCTCTTGCAGCTGATACCTACAAGAATGTACTTGTTGTAAAGGCAGGCAACGAAAACTCAGAGGAAACAAAGGCGCTTATCAAAGCTCTTAATTCTGACGAGGTTCGTGACTACATAAACAACACCTACGACGGACAGGTAGTTCCTGTATTCTAAACTCCGGTTTATCGCAGAGAGACAGATATAAAAGCTTCTGACACATGGAATGTACTTTTAATTCTTATATATGACAGATAAAGAAAACAGGTGGCTGCTACAACTAACCAGCAATTTGTTAAATCAGCGCACTCGTACTTACTTAATTTTGCACCAAACCACTACACTCGCTTCGCTCAGACATATTGGTTTTATGCGTGAAAAATCAATTCAAGTACTCGTTGCTGATTTTAAACAAATCGGGTTAAAGGTTGTAGCAGCCA
>JAFUEG010000346.1 GCA_017464045.1 Lachnospiraceae bacterium | reverse complement strand
GTATCTACAAATAAAGTTAAAAAGTTGAGAAATAATTTTATATTGGTATTGAATGATTTGAAGTAAATAAAGTATAATGTTCATGAGCATTGTCTCCTTTTGTATGAGATTGGTTTGGTCGCGAATATTATACACTAAAAAGGGGGTCAATGCTCTTTTTATTTGCAAAGCCCCTAAATATAAGAATTTAGAAACAAAAAAGGAGTGTCAACTTGACACTACCGCTTATGAAAAAGGGGTAAAATTATGAATAACAAATCTAGCATCAAAGGCATGAGCCTTCGTAACAAGATGGTTCTTATCATGCTTCCTGTTGTAATTATCTGCAATATGCTGACTATATATTTTGCGGTAAAACAAACAGGTAAAATCATGGAAAAGGAAGCAAAAAATCAAATGACTTCACTCTCCGACTCCGTCGACTATGAAATATCGGCAGAGCTTGCCAGGGTAAAGGGTATTATGGAAAATGTAAAAAACTCAGTAGAGCTTTCCTGTGATACGTCAGATGATGTCATCGCATATATCTACAGTGTTGCCGATGCATATCTTGATATCATTCCATTTGGTGTATATGGTGGTCTTGAGGAAGGCGAAGAAGGTATATACATCGACAAAATGTGGCAGCCTGAACCCGGTGACGGATGGGTTATGAAGGAACGCCCATGGTACATAGACGGTCTTAAGGCAGATAATGTAGAGTTTGGAGAAATGTATCTCGACGCAAACACTAACCAATACATTATATCAGCATTTTCCAATATCAAAAATTCAGATGATGAGGTTATCGGAGTTATCTGTGCCGACGTGGACATCGAAGCTGTAAACCAGATACTTACCGGCAAATCCTTATATGATAACGGATATGTATATGGTGTAGATAAGATTACCGGCATGATACTTTCCAATACAAAATATCCGGAACAAAACGGTGAGCTTATAACCGATTTAGATGACAATTTAAGTAAAAAAATATCCGAAATGATAAGTACCGGTAAGTATGGTGAAGTAACCCTTTGCAACAATAAATTTATACTTATTAATGAAGTACCTAATACTAACTTTGTAACAATATGTATAGCAGGTAAGGATGATGTGGAAGCCTCTATAAATTCTCTAAAGAAGCTGACATATTTAATTGCTATAATCGGTTCAATTATTATATGTATAATAATATATCTGGCTTTAAGGCATTTCCTTAATCCTATGAAGCAGATTACGGGAGTTATAGACAGAATGCACGAACTTGATCTTACAGAGCGTTCAAGGCTCTCCACCAACGATGAGTTTGGTGCCATGTCAACAAAGATTAATCAATTTGCAGATAATCTTCATCGTGTATTAAATGAGGTTAAAGGTGCTGTAAATAACGTTGATAAAAAGGCAGACAGAAATGCTTCTGTTGCTTCTCAGCTTAGCGGACTTGCAACAAAGCAGGATGATTCGGTTCAAAAGCTCCAACAGACCATAACCGGTATGTCTGAAGCTATCGGAAGTATCGCCGAAGATGCCAACACTCTTACCGATGAAATAGCTGATGCTAATTCTGCTACCGAATCTGTTGAAGCAATAGTCAAAGAAACAGTTAAATATGTTTCCGAAGGTCATCATGATATGGACAGTATGACAGATACAATCGAAGAAATATCCGAATTGTCAAAAGGCCTTCAGGATGCTGTCAACAATATGCGACAGGGTCTTGCCGGTATAAATTCAATGGTTGGTGTAATTAATGAGATAGCCGAACAGACTAATCTCCTATCCTTAAACGCCTCTATTGAAGCGGCACGAGCCGGTGAATCCGGAAGCGGTTTTGCAGTTGTTGCAGGTGAAATCGGCAATCTTGCCCAAAGCAGCTCCGATTCAGTTACAGACATTGTCAATATGACTACCGAGCTTGAGTCACTTGTAAATGCCGTTATAGATGCAACCAACAGCAGTATAGAAAAAATAAATTCAAGTAATGCAATGGTCGGAAGAACCAATGAAACCTTCCGCAAAATCCAGAGCAGTATGGATGAAATACAATCCTCCATACAAACCGTTGTATCTGCTGTTGATAAGATTGAAGAAGTTGCAAGTGATATGGCAGCAAAGACAGAAGAACAAAATGCCGGAACACTTAGTATACTTGATGATTGCGATAAGATGTTAAATATCGCAAGTGAATTTGATTCAGAAGGAAAAGAAATGCTAAGTTCAAGTCAGGAGCTTAAAGCACTTTCTCAAAGCCTTGATAGTACCGTAGAAAAATTCAAGTTATAAAAACAAATAACTGTCGTACTAATTATGAAGTGAACCCCTTTTGTTAGACAAAAATATATGTCTAATGAAAGGGGTTATTTCTATGTCTGGCAAGAAGATGTATAGTAACGAATTAAAACTTGAAATTGTGCAACGTTATTTAAAAGGGAATATTAGCCTTAAACAATTAGCTGAGGAATATCATATCTCCTCAAAATCCTGTATACAAAAGTGGATTGCACTTTATAGAGAACATGGTGAAGCAGGACTTTGCACTACTCATGG
>JAFUEG010000345.1 GCA_017464045.1 Lachnospiraceae bacterium | reverse complement strand
CCACGTTGCTTAAAGCAATTTCATCTGAACCCTGAATTGCCGCCGAGGTACTTACCGCAAGCTCTGGTGCACTGGTTCCGAGTGCAACTATAGTAAGTCCTACTATAAGCCCCGGAACCTTAAAGTTCTTCGCCAGAGCAGCACTTCCATCCACAAACAAATCCGCACCCTTAATAAGCAGAACAAATCCTATGATTAATAATAAAACATTTAAAAATATCATAATTATTTTTTTCTCCATTAACCTAATTAACTTTATGCTTTTATCTTACTTCGTTTTTCTCATCTTTAAGCTTATCAGCTCATTTTTTCTATTCTTCTTTTTTATTATTTATACTTTTTTCTTTGTCTTTTTCCTTTCTATCTTTTTATACTTTTTTCTTTAATCTTTTTTTCTCTTTTCCTCCTCTTCTTTATCCTCTTTTTCATCCTTTAAATTCTTATTAGCCCCGCGATACTCGGATATATAACCTATTAATCCCGCACCGGCAGCTATAACAGTAAATATTATTACCATAATGTTCATAAAATTCATTATCATATCCTCCTAAAATTAAAATCACTGGGTATTTACTATGTATTACCAATAATCAATAACTTCCAAAAAATACATGATTTAATCATAAAGGGACGCATGATATCTGATTTTTCTGTATATCTTATAAATAATCATTACCACCAGTGAAAGCAATATATACAGACATAATATGAGACTGAAGCCTCCGCCTAAAATAACCACAAGCCAATCCAAAAAATTTTTCATAACAAATAATCTCCTTTAAAAGTCTTTTTTTCTTTTTTCAAATCTCATACATAAAATTCATGCATTTGCAAATTCAAAAATCTTCTTACTGAAAAATAAGTACGCAAAAAGGAGCTGATGAAAAACCGTCAGCTATCATATTAAATATTAAATTGTTTCAAACGCTCTTTCATCAACTCCGGGAAAGGCGTTTTCTTCCATCGATGTCGTGAATGTAGGCAATGATAAATGCCCTGAAACGATTGAATTTTACACGGTATAATCCGCGTGAACCCAAGAATGCATGAAAGCATCCCAACATAAATGTCAGGATAACAAGCAAAATTATATTTCTTTTATTAAAGGAACCGGAACGTTTATTATTCTTATAATCTCTGATCAATTCCGGCACAGAAGTACTCTTTTCGGCATGTACTGTCTGCAGATGATCACTTACCTCTATAACCTGATTGGTGATACTGCTTTTTTCCTTTTGTTCAGAAAGCAGTTCATAATCATCCATTCCCATACCCTGAATTGAAAAAACAACAGCTATAAGAAAGATATAAATTATTAAATTCTTGAATTTACTGATTTTAATTCCTACCATTTAATCTTTTCACTCTTCTTATCAATCATAAAATAATTGTTATATACATACAAATTAATCTTTGTGTTTATTCCATAAGGATGATCGGTTCTTCCAAGCTGGTACATTATAAATCTCGGGCCTTCAGGTGACTGAACCAAAATCTTGCAGGTCTGTGCATGGATACCGTTTAAAAGATAATTATCATCCATATATCCATAGACAGTACCCTGAATTTTCTTTCCGTGAATTTTAACCATCAAAAGTCTTATAATAGGCTTTATCATTATAACAAATGCAACTATACATATAATTAAAAATGGTAAAATCACAATCAACATATGAGTAGCCAAACCATAAAGCGCCGGTTTTCCAATACTTGTAAAACTACTAAGGTTATCATCATTGATACTTATATTCTTTGAAATTTTATATAATGATAAAGGCATAACGACTCCAATTATGCCAAACATCACAAAAAATATAGCAGGAAATGCAACATTCCAAAATCCTATATTAACCTCTTTACACTCCAACACCGGATATTCCATATCAGCCTTTGCAGTATTAAGACCGGTCAAAGAACCGCAGTACGGACAAATCTCCGATGTCACAGGAGCTCCACAATTTTTACAGTTTATAGTTTTGCTTTCCATAACACAATCCCCTCACAGATCATATTAGAGTTCTATATAATTTATTACTTTTTATGTCTTTTGTTTTTCTTACCTGCGGATTTTTTAATTTCTTCATTATGAGAATTTTTATCTGTTGTCTTTTTTACTCCATCCTTTTTATTTTCTGTCTTTGATTCTTCTCTCATTAATTCAGTCTTAGTTTTATCCTCTATATTAGGTTTCTTTGCATCAGACTTTGACTTATCATCTGTTGCCGGTTTCTTTGCATCAGACTTTGACTTATCATCTGTTGCCGATTTCTTTGCATCAGACTTTGACTGTTTTCCCTTTTTATCCTGCTTATCCTTTATATCCGCTTTTGTCTTCTTTTCTTTCTTTTCTTCTTTTTTGTCCTCTTTCTTCTCAACCTTCTTAACATCTGTTATTTCGACAGCCTTATCGCCTTGCTCTCTACTTGCGGCATCTCTCCTGTCTCTGTCTCGTATAAGTTCTGCTAATTCTTCATCTGTAAGAGGTTTAAGAATCGGATCAATATACATCGACTCATAGTATCTGTAAAGTGCCTTGTATTCCTCACTAAATATATCATTTGCATGTCCATGCATCTCATCAAAGTTCTTGTCTCCACCAACCTTTTTCACAACATGAAGTGCAACATTTGCGGCATGTGATGCTATACGTTCAAAGCTGTTAATAAGATCAAAAAGTGATACACCACCCTCTATGCTGCAATCTCCTGCCTGAAGACGATCAACATGATGGGATTTTATAATTTCTTTTAAATTATCTATCGCCTCCGATAAAGGCTCTACTCTCACAGCAAGTGCTCCGTCATCATTTATAAACGCATTAAAGGTATTTTCCATTGTATATTCCACAGCAGCAGAAATAGTATCAACCTCGCGATGTCCATATGGTGAAAAATGTATATTCTTCTCATTTTTATCTTGGGCAACATATGCAATACTCATACAATAATCGCCCATTCGCTCAAAATCACTTATGGAATTAAGTATCTCTTAAACCACAAGCTTATCACTCCTTGTTAGTCTTCTTCGATCTATCCTTACTACATAAGACGAAAGTGCAGTTTCACACTTATCTATAAATGCTTCATTTCTTTCAAGTACCGGGAACTTTTCTGAATCATATCTGTAAATCATGCTCGTCGCAAGCTTATAGTTATCAAGAATTGCCTCTCCCATTTTGGTTATAAGATTTCTACATTCTGATAATGCAACAGTAGGGGTATTCAAAAGCATATCATCAAGTCTTGCAAGTTCCTTATCTTGTTTTGCATCACCATCTTCTCCGATAATCTTATCACATACTCGCGCCACTTTTTCTGTAAAGACAAGAAGAATTATACTTGTTACAAGATTAAATATGAGATGTACATTTGCAATATTACCACGATTTACCACATTATCGAAACCATTAATGCCTATTGTATACTGTATAAGATATACAAGAAACATAAAAAATACTGCACCAAACACATTGAAGAAAAGATAACTCACAGAAACCTTTTTAGCTT
>JAFUEG010000344.1 GCA_017464045.1 Lachnospiraceae bacterium | reverse complement strand
ATTCTTATTTGTGATGATGCAGCATTTATGAGAATGATGATTAAGGATATTTTAACTAAGAATGGTTATAATATCGCAGGTGAGGCAGAAAATGGCGCAAAGGCTGTTGAAAAGTATGAGGAGACAAAGCCTGATTTAGTGCTTATGGATATTACTATGCCTGAGATGGATGGTATTCAAGCGCTTAAGAAGATTAAGGAAAAAGATCCAAATGAAAGTGTTGTTATGTGCTCGGCTATGGGTCAGCAGGCTATGGTTATTGAGTCAATACAGTCTGGAGCAAGAGACTTTATCGTTAAGCCATTCCAGCCTGATCGTGTAATTGAAGCAGTTAAAAAGGCAGTAGAATAATATGAAAATAATTTTAGTGGGTAATGGCTACGGAGGGTGGCAATCGTTTGTCAACATTCTGTCGCTTTTGCTTATATTTGTTTTGGTTTTGGCTATGGCTTATTTTTCAACCAAGTTTATAGCAAAATTTCAGGCAAATAATATCAATAACAAGTCTAATATTAAGATTATTGAATCTTACAGGCTCGGTAATAATAAGTTTATCGCCATAGTAAAAATTGGTGGTGATTATTATGCTCTTGCTTTAGGTAAGGAGGAAGTAACCTTTATTGACAAACTTGATGAAGAGGGACTAAGATTAAATAATGAGGGTACTTCCGATGCTTCGGACAAAACGTTTGGAAAATTAGATTTTAATGATGTTTTGGCAAAAATTAAAAATAAAAAATCAAAAGATGATGACGCAAAGTAGGTAGAAAAATGAGATTTAGAAGGCTTCATAAGTTAATTATATTATTATTTATACCGCTTGCTTTAGCTGTCTTTATTTCAGGAACAAATTCATATGCTACCGGAGTTACACCTGATACGGATCCTGAGGAGGGCGTAGAAAATGCCGTTACAGATGATGAAAATGACGGATTTTCTGTGGGGCTTACTCTTAATTCGAATTCTGATGAAACAAGACTTGCAGGCACTCTCAGAATGCTCCTGGTAATAACGGTAATTTCAATAGCTCCATCAATATTAGTTATGCTGACTTCGTTCACAAGAATTGTTGTGGTTTTGCATTTTGTCAGAACTGCAGTTGGAACGCAATCGTCACCGCCTAATAATATATTGATTGGGCTTTCGTTGTTTTTAACACTTTTTATTATGAGTCCTGTATTTGTAAGGATTAATGAAGAAGCTATCGAGCCTTTGTCAGCTCAGGAGATAACACAGGAAGAAGCCATTAATAATGCTGTAGAACCGCTTCGCGAGTTTATGCTAAGACAGGTCAGGCAGGAAGATTTAAGGCTTTTTATGGATATCGCAAGGATGGATACAGTAGATGATGTAAGTGAGATACCAACTACTGTTATTATTCCGGCATTTATAATCAGTGAACTAAGAGCTGCATTTATAATAGGCTTTTTAATATATATTCCTTTTATAATAATAGATATGGTTGTTTCATCGGTACTTATGTCTATGGGTATGATGATGCTTCCGCCAACGACAATTTCCATGCCGTTTAAGATATTGCTTTTTATTATGGCTGATGGCTGGAATCTTGTAATAGGACAGTTGGTTCAGTCCTTCCATTGATAACCGGATAATATTTGGACACATGTGTTGTTTTTAGATTTTTAATACACAGAGAAGGTGATTGATTTGACGATTGGTGACGTAATAGATATAACCAGTCAGGCTATATGGCTTATAATTAAATGTTCTGCACCGATGCTTTTGGCTTCGCTTATAGTCGGACTTATTGTCAGTATATTTCAGACAGTAACCTCTATACAAGAGCAGACACTTACTTTTGTACCAAAAATTTTGACGGTATTTCTGGTTTTGATTTTAACCGGTAACTGGATATTAAATAATATAGTAGCGTTTATTCAGGATATTTATAGTAGATTTGGAGATTTTGTGGGGTAGTGTGGTATGGATTTAAGAATTTCAACCTTAACCCTTGAAGCTTTTTTGCTTGTACTTGCAAGAACCGGAGGATTTATATCAACGGCTCCTTTGTTTAGCAATAGAAGCATCAATGCAAGAATAAGAATTTTGGTTGCAGGATGTATTGCTATTACAATGTTTTCATCTATGAATTTTCCGCTGCCGGAGTATAGTACCGTGTTTGGATATACGGTTTTACTGATAAAAGAGCTTTTGATAGGCCTTTCGTTGGGCTTTATGTCAAGCTTTGTTATGGCGATTATCGTAATGGCAGGAGAGTTTATAGACAGAGAAATAGGCTTTACGATGGCAACAACTTTTGACCCTTCTGTTGGTACAATGGTTACAATTACAGCTGAATTATATGATAAGATGATATATCTTATCATTCTTATAACAAATCTTCATTTTTATATACTTAGGGCACTTGCTCAGTCGTTTGATGTTGTACCATTGGGACATATTAATATTAATTATGGATTTTTATTTACTGAGGTTTTAGGCTTTATAGGACAATACTTTAGTATAGGATTTAGAATTGCCATGCCGATTTTCCTTAGTACAATCATATTGAATGTAATACTTGGTGTTATTTCAAAGAGCTCGCCGCAGATGAATATGTTTGCCATCGGCATGCAGCTTAAGGTATTGGGCGGTCTTATGATGCTTTCAATAGTCATTATGTATATACCAAGTATAGCTAATTATCTTATTGAGACAATGAATGACGTAGTTACAACTGTTTTAGGAGGCTTATAGCTATATGCCTGAATATAAAATTGTACTTCGGTATAATCTTCAGTATTTTGCGAATGATGATAAAACTGAAGAACCGACTGCAAAAAAAATAGAGGATACACGTAAGGAAGGTCAGGTTGCAAAGAGTACTGAACTTTCAAGTGCTATAGCGTTGTTTACAGCTTTCGTGGCATTAAGACTGTTTATGGGTTTCATCTCAGAAAGATTGATAGAAGTTTTTCATACATTTTGGCAGCAAATGCATGTTTATTCAACGGGAGATTTTTCGACAAATACTGCCCATAAGATAATTACAAATGTACTTTTATATGTACTTATTACTATTTTGCCTTTTTTACTTATTTTTTTGTTTGTTGGGTTTATGGCACAGAGATTACAGATAACATGGAAAGTTACCACTAAGCCGCTGCAGCCTAAACTAAATAAGTTAAATCCCTTAAGCGGGTTTAAACGTTTATTTTCAGGCAGGGCACTTATTAACCTTTTGATGTCTATCGCTAAGATTATAATATTTGGTTTCATAAGCTATAGCGTAATAAAGGATAATATGGGGATTTTTATAAATGCATATGACAATAATCTTGAGGATAATCTTGGGATATTATTTGATTTAATCTTTGAGCTTGGAATTAAAATTTCCGCTGTATATCTGATAATTGCCGTTGCTGATTTGGCGTATCAGAAGTGGAAACATAAGCAGGATATCAAGATGACCAAGCAGGAAGTTAAAGATGAATTTAAAAACCAGGAAGGAGATCCAAAGATTAAAGGACAGCAAAGGCAGAGAATGCAACAGGCTTCAAGACGTCGTATGATGCAAAATATACCTGAAGCAGATGTTGTCATAACAAATCCTACACACTTTGCTGTGGCTCTAAAATACGACAGCAGTATTGGAAGGGCACCTGTTGTTGTAGCAAAGGGAGCAGATTATCTGGCATATAAGATAAAGGATATCGCCAGAGAAAATGATGTAGAAATATATGAAGATAAACCTCTTGCCCGTATGCTTTATGCCAATGTTGAGGTTGGAAATGAGATTCCTCAGGAGCTTTACCAATCCGTTGCTGAGGTGTTTGCATACTTAATCAATGTTAAAAAAAGTATAAATAACATGGTTAGTTAGAATTAAGATAAAAATAAAACGGAAAGGAGTAAATAACAGATGAAAAGAAATGATGCGTTTTTAGGCTTTTATTTACTTGCTGCCGTAATATTTTTCATAATTCCGATTAAATCATGGATGCTTGATTTATTGATATTATTTAATATTTCAATGTCTTTAATAATAGTTTTTAACTGTTTGTTTGCAAAAGAAACACTTTCGATGTCAGGCTTTCCGACATTGCTTTTGTTTACAACTATTTTTAGAATTTCACTTAATGTTTCATCAACAAGGCTTATATTATCAACAGGTAATCCGGGTAGAGTTGTAGAGGTTTTTGGCTCCTTCGTTGGAGGCGGTAATCTTATTATCGGTGCAATTATATTTGTAGTTCTGCTTATAGTTCAGATGATGGTAATAAATAAAGGTTCTGAAAGAGTTTCAGAGGTAACGGCAAGATTTACTCTTGATGCTATGCCGGGTAAGCAGATGGCTATCGATGCTGACCTTTCTTCGGGAGCCATAACTGACCAACAGGCTATAGAACGAAGGGATAAAATACAGCAGGATTCAGCATTTTTTGGTGCCATGGACGGTGCTACCAAGTATGTTAAGGGAGATGCAACGGCAGGTCTTATAATTACTCTTATAAATATCGTTGGCGGTATTGCACTTGGAATAACTATGCAGGGTATGACAGCTTCCGAGGCTCTTCAAAGATATACAATTCTTACCATAGGTGATGGACTTGTATCACAGATACCTTCCATGCTTATATCTCTTTCAACCGGTATTCTTGTAACAAAGGCATCGAAAGAAGAAAGTATAGGTGATACACTTATCGGAGAACTCTTTAGTATTCCAAAGGTTCTTTTGTTTGTTGGCGGTACTATGATAGGTCTTGGATTATTTACACCGCTTAACTTTTTCTTTTGCGCGGCTTATGGTATACTGTTTATAGTAATATCAACATCACTTAAAAATGCAGAAAAGAAAGCTGAAATCGAAGAAGAGGTTGAGGAAGAAGAGGTACAGGCAGACGAAGTCAGACGACATGAAAATGTTAATTCACTTCTTCAGGTTGACCCTATTGAATTAGAGTTCGGTTATGGTATAATACCATTAGCCGATGTTAATCAGGGCGGAGATTTGCTTGATCGAGTTGTTATGATTAGAAGACAGATTGCTCTCGAACTTGGAGCAGTCGTGCCTATCATACGTTTAAGAGATAATATACAGCTCAATCCTAACCAGTATATTATCAAGATTAAAGGTATACAGGTTAGTGAGGGAGAAATATTATTTGACCATTATATGGCTATGAATCCGGGATATGTTGAGGACGAGATTACAGGTATCCCAACACTTGAACCGGCGTTTCATCTCGAAGCTATGTGGATTACCGAATCTCAGAGAGAACGTGCAGAGTCACTTGGGTATACGGTAGTTGATCCGCCGTCTATAATTGCTACACACCTTACTGAGGTTATCAAGCATCATTTGGATGAACTTCTTACCAGACAGGATGTTCAGAACCTTATTGACAATATCAAGGAGTCTAATAAAACTCTTGTCGATGAGCTTGTTCCTAAACTCTTAGGTGTCGGAGATATTCAGAAAGTATTACAGAACCTTTTAAAGGAAGGTATATCCATACGAGATCTT
>JAFUEG010000343.1 GCA_017464045.1 Lachnospiraceae bacterium | reverse complement strand
ATTCCAATAATCAAAATAGCCTTCTTTATTCCAGTCAATCTGTCCTTCCTGAAGCTTGGTTTCCTGCAAACAAAATATATCCGCATCCAGCTTGTCAAACTCCTCCATAAAATTCTTGGACATTACTGCTCTTAAACCATTTACATTCCATGATACCAGTTTCATAAATATTATCTACCCTCAGACTTTCCTCTGAAATTCTATCGTATTTTTCACTAATTATTTTCTAATCATTTTTAGATAATTAATCCAAAACATTTTTCTTGAGTCTATCAAGAAGATACGGTATTGCAAGCTCAAAACTTACACCATAGTCCTTCTTTGTTTCATCCTCCATAGTCGCCTTAATGGTTTCACCGGTATAATCAACTGCAACCGCAAAGCTTTCCGGAATACTCTTGCCATTCATAAGTGCGCCCACACAGGTACTTGCAAATACATCTCCTGTTCCATGTGAGAATAAAGGATATAAGGTATTGTAATAATGGAAGAATTCCTTGGTTTCACTATCATAACCCATTACGCCTATCTTGCCCTCTTCAAGCATAACACCTGTAAGTACACTTATGCGTGCACCAAGCTCGGAAAGTGCCAAAAGCATATCCTTGATATAAGCCTCGTCCTGAACCTCCCTGTATTCCTTGCCGGTCATAAATGCTGCCTCAGTAAGATTAGGAACTATTATATCAGCCTTACCACAAAGGCCGGCCATCTTCTTTGCAAATGCTTCGTCAAATGCAGGATAAAGCTTTCCGTTATCTGCCATAGCCGGATCTACTATGATAAGATTGCTATCCGTTTTAAACTTATCAAAAACATGTGCAACTATATCTATCTGCTCTGCTGAGCCAAGATATCCAGTATAAATTGCATCATAGGTTATTTTCTCATCTACCCAGTGGTCGGTGATCGGCTCAATCTGATCCTGAAGATCTTTAAATGTAAAATTCTTAAACATAGTGTGTGTTGAAAGAACTGCAGTAGGTATGATACAGGTTTCAACACCCATAGCTGAAATAATCGGAAGCGCAACCGTAAGCGAGCATCTTCCCAGACATGAAATGTCCTGTATTGTCAAAATTCTTTTCATAATATATACCTCCGTTTAGTTAATTTGATAATTATGCGATTATCCTGTATGAACTAAATCCAATCATAATTTCCGCCCGTTATCGCAAGTGAAAGAAGCGCATCCATTTTCTCAACCTCTTCCTTTCCCTCAACAATACTGATAAGCTTTGCTTTAGAACCAAGATTATTCATATCCTCATCCGGTCCTATCTCCAGATCAATATCTTCTTCACAATAAGGGCAGACAATACTATCCTCAGTTGAAATATCAAGAAATCTTTCATTGCATTTCGAACATTCATAATATCCGCATTTTAAAGTACCATCCGGAACATAATACATTACTTTCACCCTCCTTGCATAATACATTTATTTTTTTGCCGGTTATAACTTTAAGCTATATCGATGTTATTGCTAATTATTTCATAAGCTTAAGTTTTTTGGCAAGTTTAACTATCAACTTACCCTTTGGCATATCAAGTATTTCTTCTTCCGTATATCCTCCTATACGAAGTATCATAAATGCGTATATAATTATAGCTATAAGTATTGAAATAAGAAGACTTAAAGCATTTGCAACTGCCGTTCTCCCCGGCAAAACATTTATACATATATGATATATTGTCTTATAGATAAAAACTGCAAATGCACCCATAACAGCTGCAGATACAGCAGGTCTTAAAAAGACCAGATCCATATCCATCTTATATCCAAGGTGCTTTTTGATAGAATGTGCATTAAATATAACCATAAAAAACGAGTAAACGATTGAGCCGCCTACAAGTATGGCGAGACTGTAAGGAGCGCTTAAAACATTTAAACCGATTATTACAAATGCAAGATGAATAATCAGTGTTATCGCAGCATTTTTCACAGGATCAGAAACCTTGCCTATTGCCTGAAGCACTCCATTTGTAACGGTAGAAAGTGCATAACATACAATTGAAATACATCCGCCTGCAAGTGCATATCCTGCTCTCTCGTCAGTTCCGCTAAATAAAAGCTGCATTATAGGATTAGCAAGCACCGCCATACCTATCGCGGATGGAATCATAATCAACATAGTCGTCCTGACAGCCTTATTTAACTTAGTATTTACATCCTCAATATCACCCTTGCTGTACGCCCCGGATATGCCCGGTATAAGAGCCGAAGAAACTGCTGATGCTATGGCTATTGGAAGATTTATAAGTACAAGAAACTGTCTGGAATAAATTCCATAGGTCCTTGCCGCATCTTTAGTTGAAATACTCTTATGTGTTATAGCGCTCCAGTAAATCTTCATATCAAATGTTGTGCTTACATTATAGATAAATGTTGATAATATAACCGGCGTAACCATAAGAAATATTACCTTAAACACATCCCGATAAGTTTCCTCATGTGTATTTTTATCAAGACTAACCTTTTCCAAAATGTCTGAACGTTTGCGAAGATAGATAATAAGTATGAAAACCAGACCTGCCATTACTCCCGCAAAGGTACCAAGCGCACTGCCTGCCGCACCATGAACGGCTATTTTGCTCTCATCCACTCCGCCTCTGAAAGGCATTGTAAACATATATGCTGCGGCCACACTTACAACAGCATTCATAATCTGTTCTATAATCTGAGAAACTGCAGTAGGAACCATAGTATTATGTGCCTGCATGTATCCTCTGAAAACTGATAAAAGCCCTGAGAAAAATATGGTAGGTGCCATTATCCTGAGGCAAAGCACAGACTGGTCAACTACCAACGATGGAGCAAATATAAATGTAATTGCCGCCGTAAAGCTTCCCACAATAAGTACATATATAAGTGAACATTTAAATAATTTATTTGCATTTTTATATTCTTCAACTGCAAGTCTCTGGGATATAACCTTTGAAACAGCTGTCGGAATACTATAGGTGGATATAAGCAGTATCATAAAATAGATATCATATGCCGTAGCATAATATCCATTTCCCTCTTCACCGATTATCTGATAGAGAGGCACTGCATATAACAGTCCGATAATTCTTGACAAAAAACCTGCTGCCGCAAGAATTGCCGCCTGTATCATAAATCCATCTTTCTTATTTTTCTTAGTCATGAATAAACCTCTGTAGCAAAAAATATTATAGCAGATTCACCATATAAGATGAATCTGCTGATATTCATTCCCAAATACCTATGATATTATAACCATTTTGCCACAAGCTTGCAACAAAATTTTAAACTTACTTTTATTATGAAATACAAGAAATGTTAAACTGCAAAATCTATTCTGTTTCCTTTAGCAGCCTCTGCTTCAAAAGCTTTTTTATTTTTACCATAAGAATCATCTGAATAAGTTGTCTTAATAGTCGTATTCGTTGTACCACCTGCAACATAGGCTCTTCCACATTCAGGACATATAGCAGTTTTTAAAGACACAGAAACAGATACAAGCTCTTTATTTTCTTTATTGCCTTCTGCAATTGCATTGGCAACATGCTCCTGCTCATGTGACATAACCTTTGCATAGGATTCCTCAGGACTTATCCTTCCCGGCGACTTAAAGGAAACCATCTCATCAGAGCCATCCTGATATCTTCTTTCTTTACAGGTCTGACACTCGGTCGGTTCAACTCTGGATGCACTACGAGTGGTATTATCAGTAAAAATCGGTGTAACACGACTTACATTAGATACCGGAATTGTATAATTATTACTCATTCCATATGGACTAATCATAATACCACGCTCCTTTAAAGAATCAAACACTGTACAAACTTATAGTTATTTAAATTATATCTCCTATGGCAAATTATTGCAAGGGTATATTTTGCGAAGTAACCCAAACGTGCGTGATTGATGCATTTTTATAGTTTAAAATCATCCCATATATTTTTCTTAACAGTATTATGTTCTTTGTATTTAATTATGTATGCTTTACTGTCTATATACTGCTCATCCGAAAACGCCTCTAAAAGATATGGTATCTCAGCTTCTTTTATAAATTCATGCTCCGCATATATTTTAAGATAATTAAAGCTTTCATGTTTCTTTTCAAGTATAAACATTATAGTATCTTTTTTATGAGTTTCTATATACGATTTATATTTATCCATATAATCAGCAGACGGTTCATTTTCGAACTTTAGTCTGACTAAAATTGCACCACATTTTTTTTCTCGCTGCTTTTTCATATAAAAATCTATATCGTTTTCAGGATCCTCATAGTCCTCTTCTCCTCCAGCCAAAAAAGGATTGAAGCCCGCCTCATCAGTTTCATCTATATATGTAATAAGATTATCATCAAACCAATCAAGCCAGCTCTCATCATAAATATTTGAAAAATCATATACTTCACTTTTTTTGAAGCATTTAATCGCTATAGCAAGCAGTTCGGATATATCCTCATTTGCATAATACATCTGCCCTTTTTCCTGTTCGGAATAAACAACTATTTTTTCAAGTGCCATATCATCCAAAAAGACCTCTTTGCCAAAATCTTTGATGGTATCCGGAAGCCATATTTCTTTAAGCCTTACGCAATATGCAAATGCCCAATCTCCTATCCTTTTTACACCGTACGGCACAAATATTATGTCAACCATACGATTTCCAAGCAAGGCTTTTTTAGGAACCTCTTCATCGGATATATCCGGAATAAGACTTTTATTCATTTTATCTTCATATTGTTTTTTACTAATAAGCATTTTTCACTCCGAAGCTATAATTTTTTATTTTCTGATATATGTTCAATATATAATAACGTTGAATGTTTTATCTTTTTTTTATGTCTTGTGAAGCTATTTTAGATTTCTTATCGCCGCCTCATATTCACCATAATTCTTTGTCTTTAATATATTACGCACTGCCCTTTCCTCGTCAGGATAAATTTCCTTCCAATAAGTCCATAGCTCCTTCATATGAAATAAAACATTTTTATCCGGCGACATAATCTCCTGATAACCATGATAGATTTCATCGTGAAAATTCCAAAAATTTTGGAAGTCAAAGGCATTATAACTGTCTGCACCGGTAATATACCGCTTTATCAACTCCGGATTATAAAGAAGTCCTCTGCCCAGCATTACAGTATCTGATGTTTCGCTCCTTTTAATAATATCCTCACAGGTGAAAAGATTACCGTTATAAATCACAGGCGCCTTGCTATGCTCCACCGCATACTCATAAAATTCCATCCTCGGCTTACCCTTATAATAATCCTTTTCTATCCTCGGATGTACTATCAGTTCCGATATCGAATACTTATTATAGATTTCAAGTATATCATAAAACTCCTCCGGCGTATATCTTCCAAGCCTTGTTTTTATAGATATTTTCACATTATTCGAAGCGGCCCATTCATATATGGAATCAAAGAGCTGCTCCATCTCATACCATTCCGTCAAAAAGCCCGCACCCTTTTTCTTGGCACATACCGTACCTGACGGACAGCCCAGATTAAGATTAAGCTCCTTATATCCCATATCATAAAGTTCCTTCGCCGCACCTATAAAAGCCACAGAATTATTGGTAAGTATCTGCGGCACAAGCTTTATGCCCTGATTGTGTTCAGGACATAATTCTCTTACATTTTTCGGTGTCAGAAAGCAATTATCTGTTGGTGATATAAACGGCGCAAAATATTTATCAATCCCACCGTAATATTTTTCGTATGCATTTCTGAATACATATCTTGTTATCCCCTCAAGGGGTGCAAAGTAAAATTTCATCGCTATATTTCAAAATCCTTTGTTTATTCATAGCTTTATGGATGTATCCACAATCAAACATCAACGCAAAGCTCATTATATTCCATACTTCTCAAGGTCAACCCGACCATTCGCAACTTCAATTCCATCTGCCTCAAGCAGTACCTGCTGTCTGCCCGGACCGCCAAAGGCAAACTCTCCCGACAGCTCTCCTTTGGAATTTACCACCCTGTAACAGGGTATCTCATCCGGATAAGGATTTTTATGGAGTGCATTACCCACAGCACGGCACATCTTCGGATTGCCTGCCATCTCGGCAACCTTTGCGTATGTAGCAACCTTTCCCTTAGGGTCTGTTTGTCAAGTGCATATAATAAAAAACTTAACAATCTTCGGAATTACTTGCCTTTTACATCCTGTAAAACCATGCGTTTAATTTTGTCTTTCAATGTTTCTTTGCTCGTTTT
>JAFUEG010000342.1 GCA_017464045.1 Lachnospiraceae bacterium | reverse complement strand
CTTATCCATAATAAATAGCTACCTTCAGCTAAATATTCTTCGTCTCCGTCATTTAGTTCCCATATGCTTATACTTGCACCCGAGTAATTCGCAGCCTGTTCATCACTAAGATGGACAGAAAAACTTCCCATACTTCCCAAATCACCTATATCATATCCGGTAATATCCGAAGCAATGGTTACGAAAGCATCCTCATTAGTTATATCATCCCATGTAGTAAGCGGCTCACCATTGAAGGTCTCTGTAAAATTGACAACAAACTGCATATATTCATCACTGAAATCATTCAGCTTGTATTCATCCACCCACTCTCCCGCATAAAGCTTATTGTCATAAGGAAAATATATAGCGATGCCATTTGCATTATTAATATTTGTCCTTTCATATACAACCATCTCAGATAGAGAGTTCTGTAATGCTTCTGCCTCATCAGCATATGATAAATACATATTCTCGGTAAGATTGTATAAATCGACGGTATCATAGCATAGGCTTCCGTTGACTATTCCAAAAGCCTTTGTTCTGCCCCTTTGTCTTGCTATGGTTGAATACTTTCCTTTCAATAAATCACCTTCGACTACAGATATAAATGTTTCAAAATCATTCATTACTTCGTCTGTCTTCGAAAGGTCAAGACACGACAGCGAATACTCCGGTTTATACCATACATATGAATCATAATAATCAGCATAGGCATCAATTATAATCTTCCCCGCTCTGTCACCCGAGAAATTACTTCCGTTGCTTATTTCATCAAAGCATTTATAATCCCAACCATCTCCTGCTTCCACCTCCTCAGAAGCTATAAGATAATCAGAATATGGTTCAAATAAATCTGCTACCTCAAGCATTCCCATTAGACAAGCATCAAACCCTATCCATTCAAACTTATGTCCATCAGATATAAGCTTAGAATCAGCAAACGCTTCATCAAACTCATTCATGGTAAGCACATCATAATTATGCCTTTCATCCTCTCCATATCCAAGAACAGCCCCTCCACCATGATTCCAAAAAACCATACTGTAGTAATCAGCTCCATAATTGTCATATACGTAATCAATAAATGATGTTAAGGTTTCGGAGTCAGCCATATTATCGTTCTCAAGCACAGTCAGCTTATTAAGCTCATCAGTATCTGAAAAAAGCTCATATACAGCCACCTCATCACTATCTATATCATCATTCCACCAAAGATCTGCTCCTCCCGTACATATAATAACCTTAAGTCTTTCATTGTCGAAACCACTCTGCTGAAGTTCCTCTATATCCAAACTTGCCAGTCCCGCTTCCGACTCAAGATTTGAACCTACGATATAAACCATAAGCACATTATTTCCATCACCTTTTGACTCGGTATAATTACTTATTTTTTCTTCGTAATCAGTATGAAGCTTTTCTTTCATTGATATAACATTTTCAAATTTCTTTTTTGTATTATCACTTTCACCATAGTTATTATTACAGCCTGAAAACATAACACAAAATATTAAACTAAGTATAAGATAAATTTTCTTTTTCATATTTCTCCAAATCTTAATTATTAATCCACTTTAATAATATTATTATTCATTAAGCTCAATAACATAAAAATCCTCCTCAGAAGGATTATCATAATTAAACGGTACTTTCTTTATAAAAAGTAATGAACGGATTTCTTCAGGATTAATAGCCTTTGAGAGTTCAAAGTCTATGTAATAATCGTAGTCACTTTCGAATACCCATCCAAATGTACCGGATGCTAAAGCATCATATATGCAGCTTCCATCCAAAAAACTGATACCATACAGATAATGTTTCTCATAAAAATCCTCATTATAATCTATTGAATCCAATTCAGATTTAAATTTAATATAAATCCCGATAGGAGTAGCCCTTACGTAAGTCATAATCATTCCGGTATCACCAATTTCTTTTGATGTCGTCCATTCCTTCTTTAAATCACCTCCACTTAATGTCCATTCAAAATGCCATACTCCTTTTGCAACAACATCCTTATTTATTAATAATTCCAAATTGTCTTCGACATTTTCTAATGTATATATTTCTTTAATATCTAAAACAATTTTTTTTCCTGTAACACTTTCTATAGTTTCGTCATCATTTGTATCTATCTCTATATAGGTCTCACCGCAGTTTTTTTCTTTATCATATACAAAGTAATGAAATTCCTGTCCCAGAGGTGCTTCCCCATCAATCAAAACATCAAAATCAAGTAAAAGCTCCTTGCCGGCATATTCATCCAATCCGGTTATATACAAACCTATAAATACACTATCACCATCTGAAACAGTTTGTGTTACAGATATGGTTACGCCATCTTTTTCCGCATATAATATATCCGGATTACTCCTTATAGTGCTTGGATTCATGATATATCCGTTGTTCTCCAAAATAATCTTATCAAAAAAATCCAATGAAAATCTTTCCTCAATAACTCCCGGCCAATATATATATGTTTTTGCAGATACGGAAACTGTAACTATACCGACAAAAACCACGATAAATCCGATAGCATATCGTTTGAACGAATTTCTTGAAAAATTATTTTGTTTCGTCTTTTTTTTTGACAAAACACTCAGAGCTTCTTCAATTCCTAAATCAACCACTTCCGGGACTTCATCATCAGATTTTATCTCTTCAATAAAAGTCTCAAAGTTCATTTTCTCTTCCTCCTCTCTCTCCCAAAATTTTTGTCTTATATTGTTCACGCGCTTTCTTTAATCTATCCTTTACAGTAGTTTCCTTTATATCCAGAAT
>JAFUEG010000341.1 GCA_017464045.1 Lachnospiraceae bacterium | reverse complement strand
CAAACATTGACAGAAGAACCGGACTTTTTACATCAGGTGCTCTTGTTCAGTATCTGAGGCAGATTTACGGAAGTAGTGAAGATGTATCTTTGATAGATGTAGTAATGACAACTCCGTTTGTACCAAATGACAGAGAAAAAGACTCTTTAATAACACATGAAATAATTACATTTGTATCTTCAATTAATAATACACTTACATTTTCCGGAACTGAGGGAAAGGTAACCTTCATAACTAAGCAATCGGATTATAAAAAGCTGGTTGAAATAATTGAAGAAAGATTTGACCAGCCTTGGGGACCTAATAAGGATTATATGATAAGTCCAAATGTTATAGGTATGCCAAGCGTTAAGATATGCAAACATGCGGATGACATTATCCCTTGTATTATATATGCAAGAAAAAACAGCATTGAGTTAGCCGAAACCGGCATGCTGACGCTTGATGAAACAATTGCCAATCAAATGTATGAAGAACAACATCTGGAACAAATGATATCCGACGCAATTACTGAAGACCGGATTGTAGTTTTCTACCAGCCTATTTACTCGGTTGAAGAAAAAAGTTTTGTCTCAGCTGAAGCACTTGTAAGAATAATTGATTCAAACGGCAAAATTATACCACCCGGAGCATTTATCAATACTGCCGAACAAAACGGCATGATTCTTAAAATCGGAGAGATGGTATTTAAAAAAGTTTGCCAATTTATTACAAGCAAGTATCCTGAAAATTATGGTCTTAAATATATAGAGGTTAATCTTTCAACCGTGCAGGCATCTTACGAATTTTTAGCTGACAGTTTCATTGAGATAATGGAATGGTACAATGTTGACCCATCTATGATTAATCTTGAAATAACTGAATCCGGCTCAATTTATGAAAAAAAGCTTCTTCTCGACAACATGAATAAACTTATAGATTATGGTGTCAATTTCTCTTTGGATGATTTTGGTACCGGTAATTCTAATCTTAATTATGTCGTGGACATGCCTGTTGAACTTGTTAAATTTGATAGGGATATGATTGTTTCCTACTTTGAAAACGGAAAGGCAAAATATGTCATGGAAGCTGCCATGCACATGATTCACGGATTAAAGCTTAAGATTGTTTCTGAAGGAATTGAAACAAAGGAAATGCTTGACACCATGGAAAAACTTGGCATAAGCTATATACAGGGATATTATTTTTCCAGACCTATTCCTGAGGACGATTTCATAAACTTTATAAATGAGAAAAATATGCTGAGTGTTGCTGAGTAAACTAATCATATTTTGTTAACATCAAAACTGTTTTATAAAAGTTTAAATTATAATAATATTATAAATTAATTAAGCAATTTAAATATTAGGGGGACTATAAAATGAACAATTATCTTACTACCAAAGTAACTGTTAAAAGCAAATTAAATATAATCATTTTAATTATATGCAGTCTTTTGTGCATATCAGGTATAACAATTATACCACAACAGTTTAATGAGGGAAAATCCGAAGGAATAATAAATGTTGTTCTTATTATTGTTTTTGCTATACCTATTATTTTAATCATCCTGTCATATATTAAGATGGGCATAGCAAAAAAATATGCTTATGTATTTGCCAACAACACTGACACAACAATAACCTTCAGTGAACTTCGCCAGCATATGCACAAAGGCAATGTTGAAGATGAACTTCAAAGGCTCATAACAAGCGGCTACATAAAAAATGTTATTGTAAATTTAAACACTCAGACCATATTACTCACATCCGAAAAAGCCAATCAGGCTAAAAAGATTTATGTTGAGGTTTCATGTCCGGGCTGTGGCAACCCTGCAACAATAGTAAAGGGTGAGGCAACCAAATGCCCTTACTGTGACCGACCTCTTCTGGGGTAGCCTTCGCTTCCTCGCGGAGTGACAGGTATGGAAACTGCTGTCCCTCTGCGAGGAAGCGGCGGTTACTTCAAGGCCCGGGTGAGGACATCCAGGTTGTCTTTCATTATGGAAAGGTAGGTTGCACCTGCTTTGACATCCTTTGAGGTTGTACCCTGCATAGAGTTTAATGAAAGGATTTGCTGGTCCTTAGAAGCAGTATTTTCTATAATGGTTTTTGCTATGGAGTCGCTGGAGTTTTCAATTATAAGGACTGTATTTAAATCAAGCTCGTCAATTTTTTCGGCAAGGAAAACAACAGTTTCAAAGCTTGCCTCGGTTTCCGCACTACAGCCGGAAAAAGCCGCATAGTAGTTAAGTCCGTAATCATCCACCAGATATCTGAACGGGAAACGGTCTCCAAATAAAACCGTATCAGTTGATGCATTAGCAACTAGAATTTTATAGTCATCATCAAGCGAACCAAGCTGATCAATATAAGCATCCGCATTTTTAGTATAGGTATCTTTATTTTCAGGATCGGCTTCACCCAAGACTTCTGCTATCTCTCTAACCAATACCTGTGCATTTCTGAGAGAAAGCCATACGTGTTCATCATATTCAACTTCTTCCTCTTCGTCGGAATCATCATGCTCCTCTTCTTCTGCTTCCATACCCTCAACTGTTTCTTCTTCTTTAACGCTGTCACCAAGTACATCAAGCAAATCTATAACTTTCATATCTTTATTGGTTGCTTCAGAAAGGGCATCCTTTACCCATGAATCAGATTCCCCGCCAACATATATAAATACATCACAGGTTGCTATGGTTGCAATATCTGCTGCCGTTGGCTGAAAGCTGTGTAGGTCAACTCCGTTATCAAGAAGCATGGTAACCTCGGCATCCTCTGCCT